>NZ_CAMLMK010000173.1 GCF_946481155.1 uncultured Flavobacterium sp. | reverse complement strand
ATCTGATTATAAACAATATTCGAAGAATCCCTCACCACTTTAATTTTTGCTTTGGCGCTTTCGATTTCCTTGCTTTGCGTTTTAAGGATTTTTGTCGAATTCATAAACTGAAAAATATTAAACAGCAAAGACAAAATGAACAGGTATAAAAATGCTTTTTTCATAAAATTAAATTGTAATTTCTAAATTATCGTACGCCAAAAATACGTTTTTCGGCAATCTTTTCTGCACTTCTTCGTGGAAACCCAAATTATGACTTATATGCGTAAAATAAGTACGTTCTGGCTGAAGCAGTTCCACAAAATCCAATGCTTCCTGCAAATTAAAATGCGTTGGGTGCGGCTCTTCGCGAAGCGCATTGACAACCAGCACCTTAATCCCTTTCAGTTTCTCGATTTCGGGTTCGTCCATCGTTTTTACATCGGTTAAGTAGGCAAAATCATCAATCCGGAAACCCAGCACTTCTAAATTACCGTGCCAGACTTTTATCGGGACTGCAAACTTATCTCCGATTGCAATGGGTATATCATCTTCAATTTCATTAACAGTCACCGCCGGAGCACCAGGATATCGGTTTTCTGTCTCAAATATATAATCAAAACGTCTTTTTAAACTTTTAATTACTCTTTCCTGCGCAAAAATCGGCAAATCACCTTTTCGAAAGTTATACGGACGAATATCATCCAATCCGGCAGTATGATCGGCATGTTCATGCGTGAAGAGGATTCCATCGAGATGATGGCAGTTCGAGGCCAGCATTTGCTGACGAAAATCGGGACCGCAGTCCACCACAAAAGAGTAATTATCCCAATGAATCCAGATGGAAACACGTAATCGCTTGTCTTTAAAATCGTTACTTAAACAAACGGGATGCGTGCTTCCGATGACGGGAATACCTTGTGAAGTTCCGGTTCCTAAAAAATATACTTTCAAATTTGTACTGTTTTTTACAAAAATAGGATTATTTATCTTTTGTAAAAATAGCTATTTTGTTAACTTTGTCAATATAAATGGAATTATGAAGAATATAGGAAGCGAAATCAAATTAAAAGGAGATCGCGAAATTGAACTTATACCTGCAGTTGCAGACAAAGCTTTACGAATAAATCTTAACAAAAATATCTACGGAACTTTTGCTGAGATTGGAGCCGGGCAGGAAACTGTCAGACATTTTTTTCGTACAGGTGGTTCATCAGGTACTATAGCAAAAGCGATGTCGGCTTATGACAAAGACTTCAGTGATGCCATTTATGGTGTTGAGCATGACGGTCGGTATGTCACAGAAAGCCGTCTGAGAAAAATGCTTGCTCACGAAACACGTCTTATTGAAGACCGTCTGGACCGTGAAAAACACCCTGATAAACTTTTTTTCAGCTATGCCAATACCGTGGCAACCATTGACTTTGCTAAGCAATTCAAAGGACACGGCTGGGTTGGGATTAATTTCCAGGTAGATCCAAGCGAAGCATACAACGAAATTATCCTTCATATTCGTTTCAAAGAAAACGATTCCAAGTTACAACAAGAGACACTGGGAATTTTAGGGGTAAACTTAATTTACGGTGCTTTCTATAAATACGATGATCCTAAAAAACTGTTACGTTATCTATATGATCACATAGATAAAGATCAGCTGGAAATCGACACCATTAACTTTTCCGGGCCTCAGTTTAAAGATGTGGATAACCGACTGATGAGTTTACAGTTGGTTAAAAACGGAATGACCGACGCCGTAATGTTTGGACCGGACGGGAAAAATGTACTTCCGGCAGCCGTATTATACAAAAAGAATATTTTGGCACTTCGTGGCAGTTTCCGACCTGTTACGAAGGTGAATATGGATATGTACCAGAAATCACTTGAGAAATTCCTGCAGGAAAAGAAAGTGGAACAGGAAAATACTTTGGTTGTTTTTGAAATTACACTGTCCAATTTACGTTCCGAGGGAGAAATCGACGAGCTTGACTTCATGGACAGAGCGGAATTGCTTTGTTCCTTAGGCCAGACGGTTATGATCTCCAATTTCCAGGAATACTACAAAGTGGTGGAATATTTCTCTGAATATACCAAAGCCCGTATGGGATTGGCAATGGGTGTAAGCAACCTGATTGATATTTTCGACGAAAAATACTATCGTCATTTAAGTGGTGGAATTCTTGAAGCTTTTGGTAAATTATTCTACAGAGACTTAAAAGTATTTTTATATCCTATGGAAGGAGAAGATGGCGAAATCATCAACTCCCAAAACCTGAAGGTACATCCGCGTATGAAGGAACTGTACAAATTCTTCGCATATAACGGAAAAGTAATCGACATCACAGATTTCGATAAAGATCACCTTAAAATCTTCTCCCGTGAAGTTCTGAAAATGATCAGTAAAGACAAAAAAGGCTGGGAAGAAATGCTTCCGGAAGGTATCGCGGAACTAATCAAGAAAAACCATTTGTTTGGTTTTGATGAAAAGCCGCTTTTGGAAGAGAAAACGAGCTAAAAGAGGAGTTGACGGAATTCGGTTAACTGTTTAAAAATAAAAAAGGGAAGTAAAATATTTACTTCCCTTTTTGTTTAGTGTCTAGTGCTTATTACATATAGCATTCCGGATTCGCTTTTTTACTTATTTTTCCAGTCGTCAATATCGATTCGGTAAATGTTTACCAACATTCCATTATATTCGATAGTCTTATCATTTCTCATACCGTTATTTTCTGCAACTTTTTCAGAATT
>NZ_CAMLMK010000172.1 GCF_946481155.1 uncultured Flavobacterium sp. | reverse complement strand
CTGAAAACCATCGCCCATAACGTCGATACATTAACCTTAACCGCGACGCCAATTCCGAGAACCTTACAGTTTTCACTGATGGCTGCGCGGGATTTATCGGTAATTACCACGCCGCCGCCAAATCGTTATCCGATCGAAACACAGGTGGTAGGCTTTAACGAGGAAGTGATCCGTGATGCGATTTCGTACGAGATTGAGCGCGGCGGACAGGTATATTTCATCAACAACCGTATTGAAAATATCAAGGAAATTGCGGGAATGATTCAACGTCTTGTTCCCGGAGCTAAAGTTGGCGTCGGACACGGACAAATGGACGGTAAAAAACTTGAGGAATTGATGTTAGCCTTCATGGACGGTGAATTTGATGTTCTCGTAGCCACAACCATTATTGAAAGCGGCCTGGACGTTCCGAATGCCAATACGATTTTCATCAACAATGCCAATAATTTCGGGCTTTCCGATTTGCACCAAATGCGTGGGCGTGTGGGACGAAGCAATAAGAAAGCCTTCTGTTATTTCATCTGCCCGCCTTATTCTGCCATGACCGAAGAAGCACGAAAACGAATCCAGGCGTTGGAACAATTCAGCGAATTGGGTAGCGGTTTCAACATCGCCATGAAAGATTTGGAAATCCGGGGTGCCGGAGATTTATTGGGTGGTGAGCAAAGCGGTTTCATCAATGACATCGGTTTTGACACGTATCAGAAAATCATGAACGAAGCGATTGAGGAGCTGAAAGAAAACGAATTCAAGGATTTATACCCGGAAGAAAACGATATCGAAACCAAAGAATATGTAAAGGACATCCAGATCGACACCGATTTCGAACTGCTGTTCCCGGATGAATACATCAACAACATTTCGGAACGACTGAACCTGTATAACGAATTGGCGACAATCAAAACCGAAGACGAACTTCAGCAATACGAACAAAAACTGATTGACCGATTCGGACCTTTGCCTAAACAAGCGACCGCGCTATTGAACAGCATCAAAATTAAGTGGAAAGCCACACATATTGGTATCGAGAAACTGGTGTTAAAACAAGGAAAAATGGTCGGGTATTTTGTTTCCGATCAGCAATCGGATTTCTACCAATCTGCTAAGTTTATGAAAGTATTGCAGTTTGTCCAGCAAAACGGCAATCTGTGTAAAATGAAAGAGAAAGAAACGAAGAACGGCTTGCGCCTGCTGCTGACATTCGAAAACGTAAAATCGATTCGAAGAGCTTTAGAACTAATTGAAATGATATAAAACAAGCCTCAGAAATGAGGCTTCGCTATTTTTGGTTTCGGTAGTGTTTCAGCAGGAATTCCGTAGAACTGTCGTGTGTTTTTACTGTTTCCGAATTGATTTCGTCCAAAATCGTATTCGCTAACTGTTTTCCATACTCCACCCCGAACTGATCAAAGCTGAAAATATTCCAGATCACACCCTGAACGAAAATTTTGTGTTCATACATGGCGATAAGCGCTCCGAGGGATTTTGGCGTAAGCTTTTGAATGAGAAGAGTATTTGTAGGTTTGTTTCCTTCGAAAGCTTTAAACGGCTTTAAAAATGTGTTCTGAGCGTCATTTGTACTGACTTCCTCTCCCTGTTTTCCTAAAAGCAATGCTTCCGTCTGTGCAAAGAAATTGGACATCAGTTTGTCGTGATGGTCTTTATTTCCGTGAAGCGATTCGGCAAAGCCAATAAAATCACACGGAATGAGTTTCGTTCCCTGATGCAGGAGCTGAAAAAAGGCATGTTGCGCATTGCTGCCCGGCTCGCCCCAGATAATATTTCCCGTTTGGTAATTTACTTGGTTCCCGTTCCGGTCTATACTTTTCCCGTTGCTTTCCATTACGGCCTGTTGCAAATAAGGCGCCAATTTGTTCAGATAATTCGAATACGGAATAACCGCTTCCGTTTCACAACCGAAAAAGTTGTTGTACCAGATGCTCAGCAGGGCTAAAGTCACCGGAATATTTTTGGCGAAAGGCTCGTTTTTGAAATGATTATCCATTTCATTTGCCCCTTCAAGCAATTTTTCAAAATTATTGTAACCAACGGCAATTGCAATAGACAATCCGACCGCACTCCACATCGAAAAGCGTCCGCCTACCCAATCCCACATCGGGAAAGTGTTTTCGGAAGTGATGCCAAATTCGGTTACTTTTTCGCAATTCGTGGAAACAGCCACGAAATGCTTCGGAACATCTTCCGCTTTTGCCGATTGCAGGAACCAGTTTTTAATGGTTGTTGCATTCGAGATCGTTTCCTGCGTAGTAAACGTTTTGGAAACTATGACGAAAAGCGTTGTTTCGGGATTTAGTTTTTTGATTGTTTCTGCTACATGATCGCCATCGATATTGGAAACAAAATGCAGTTTTAGATGGTTTTTATAGAATTGTAAAGCTTCCACTGCCATATCCGGACCTAAATCGGAACCACCGATACCAATGTTCACAATATCTGTAAAGGATTTCCCGGTATAACCTGTTTTATTTCCGGAAATAATACTTTCGGTAAATGATTTTATTTTGCCCTGAACTGCTTTTATTTCGGGAATAACGTCGCTTCCTTCTGCCAAAATTGTTTTCTCCGAAGAGCGCAACGCTGTATGAAGAACCGCTCTTTCTTCGGTTACATTGATCTTATCGCCTGAGAAATATTTTTCAATTGCGTTTTTCAGATTCACTTCTTCGGCTAGTTCCAAAAGAAGGTTGTGAGTTGTAGAGTCGATCAGGTTTTTGGAGTAATCCAGCAGAAAATCCATACAATGAAGG
>NZ_CAMLMK010000171.1 GCF_946481155.1 uncultured Flavobacterium sp. | reverse complement strand
TACCAAAATCCTTAATGTCAATTTTGATTTGTGGCGCTTTATGAACTCCTTTTGCCTGTAATTCTTTCAATTCGGACAAACGGTTCAACAAATCAGAAGCTTTTACATCCTGATTGATGAATAGGATAGCACCTTTTCCTTCATCATTAATACGTTTGAACATATCGTCGAGCATTTGGTCGGCATTGTTGGTCAGCGTTCCAAGGATATCATTGTTAACCTGCGTAGAGTTGATACGTGTCAGGATAGGCTCGCCATTGCTCCAGCTGCCTTTAGTTAAGGCAATATGAACCTGTTTGTTGGTTATCTGCAAATAAGCGCGTAAACGGAATTCTCCAAAGCGTGTCTGTATTTCAAAATCTTCTTTTTTGTGGATCAAACTGTCGTGCTGCATTCTGTAGGCAACAAGATCTTCAATGGAAACAAGTTTCAGATCTAGTTTTTTGGCTACTTCTACCAATTGCGGTAAACGTGCCATGGTTCCGTCGTCGTTCATAATCTCACAGATTACGCCGGCGGGACGGAATCCTGCTAAACGCGCAAAGTCAATTGCAGCTTCTGTGTGACCTGTTCTTCTCAATACACCACCTTCTTTGGCGATTAATGGAAAGATATGGCCAGGACGTCCTAATTCGAATGGTTTTGTATTTGGATTTACTAAAGCTTCTACGGTTTTAGCTCTGTCGGATGCCGAGATTCCGGTTGTTACGCCATTTCCTCTTAAATCTACAGAAACGGTGAAGGCGGTCTGCATTGGATCGGTGTTGTTGCCAACCATCGCATGCAGGTCAAGTTCTTTGCATCGTTTTTCGGTTAATGGCGTACAAATCAGCCCTTTCCCGTATGTCGCCATGAAGTTGATCATTTCTGGGGTTACTTTATCGGCTGCAGCCAAAAAATCTCCTTCATTTTCACGGTCCTCATCATCAACAACTATGATTACTTTTCCGTTTCGAATGTCTTCTATCGCTTCTTCAATAGTGTTGAGTTGTATTTTTTCTGTAGTTAGCATTTTAGTTGTTGTTATTGTTGTCGTCTTCTTGTCCGTTGCTGTTGAATATTTTATTAGCCACTTTTTGGAATGGCTTGGTAATCCAGTCGAAATTAATCATTACTCCGATATCATTTGTCGCTCTGTAGGTCAGCAATATTGCAAGCGGACTTAAAATGATAGAGGAGAGCCATGTCCCAAGAAATGGAGGGATACCGTTTTCCTGAGCTACTTTTTTGCCAAAGGTATTGATAAAATGGAAGGTGATAAAAATCAGAACCGCAAAAACAATGGGCAGTCCTAATCCTCCTTTTCGGATAATTGCTCCCAGTGGTGCTCCAATAAAAAACATAAGCAGGCAGGAAAATGCAATTACAAATTTATCGTGTAAGGCAATCCAGTGTTTGTTGATGTTCTTTTGCTTTTCAAACAAATCATTTTTATTGGTTTGAATTGAGAAATCCGTGCTGGAAATGTTATTCAGGGCAGTTTCGAGGATTTTTGATTTTTCTTCGGTAGAAAATAAATTCAGGATATCGCTGGTACTTTTGAATTTCTTCGATAAGGGAACCGTTCTGGGTTTTAATGTGAATTCAACGCCTTGCGAGATATTTTCTGTAAAGGAAACAACATCTTTTTTATAGCTTTTCTGAAGGGAATCGATTGTGAAATTCAGCTCGTTCACATTCAGCATTGTGTTTGTATTTACAATTTCGCCTTCTTCTTCACTTTTATTCAGGTTGGTAAGGTTGATATTGATTCGGTATTTTTTGAAATTCGCTTTGGCGAAAGGCAGTTTTTTCTGCTCTTCGTATTTCTTTGGATAGATATCCTCGTAGTAGTAACCGTCAAGCAGATCCAGTTTCAGGATGTTAGAACCTTCTTCGCTTTTTAAAATTCCTTTATCCGCTTTAATAACTGTTTTATTTCCAAAACCCTGATTCGATTTCACGTGCATGGTAACACCCTGAAGGAATTCGCCGTTTTCGCCCGATTTTTTATCTACTTTGATATTTGAATTCCCGATTGTATTGAACTGTCCTTCCGCAATGGCCATTGCCGGCTTTGTCTGAAGGATGTCTTTTCTAAGGTTGATGAATTTATATTCGGCTTTCGGGATAACGTTATTGGCAAAAAAGAAAGCTGCGAAACTAAGGCCAACGATAAAAAAAGTTAACCATTTCATAGCTCTTCCAAGGGAAATCCCGGCTGATTTCATAGCGGCAAATTCATAATTCTCGGCAAAGCTTCCGAAAGTCATAATCGAGGCCAATAGGATTGAAAGCGGTAAAACCAGCGGAACAATTTTAGGGGAATAGAACACCAGGAATTTTACAATGACCATCATATCGAGGTTTTTCCCTGCAAGTTCAGAGATAAAAAGCCATATCCCTTGTAAAACGAATATAAAAAAAAGGATTACAAATACCGAAGTAAATGTAATCAGGAAGGATTTAAGAATATACCGATCTAAAATTTTCACCCGAAATCTAGTCTAAATTATTGATGTAGTAATTTGGATATTTACTTTGGGTAAAGGTAAAATGATTTTTCGAAATAGGCTGGTTAGTTTTAAAAGAATTAACAGTGATGGTAGTTTTCGTCCCGTTTTTGTTAGTTTCGATCAGATTGTATATGTTTTTTGTCTGCGCATCAATGCCTAACAGGATTTCTTTTCGGTTGTCTTTGGTACTTAAAGGCGTCAATTTTACATACTGAATCTGTCTGCCTTTAATATTCTGAAGGATATCCCAATTGTATTTGAATCCCGAATTGAAGAACGTGAGCATTTTAGCAGGCGTTAAAGCATTTACATCGTTGTCATCGTGTTTAGAA
>NZ_CAMLMK010000170.1 GCF_946481155.1 uncultured Flavobacterium sp. | reverse complement strand
ACCTGTGAAGGTTCGGGTGTTAGAACTATTGAAATGAGTTTCCTTCCGGACGTTTACGTGGAATGTGAAACCTGTCAGGGCAAGCGTTTCAACAGGGAAACACTGGAAATCCGTTACAAAGGAAAATCGATTTCAGATGTATTGGAAATGACAGTTGATGAAGCGGTACCGTTTTTTGAAAACATTCCGAAAATCAACCGAAAAATTAAAACGATTCAGGATGTTGGTTTAGGTTATATTACCTTAGGGCAGCAAAGCACAACACTTTCCGGCGGAGAAGCACAGCGAATTAAACTGGCAACAGAATTATCTAAAAAAGATACAGGAAACACGTTTTATATTTTAGACGAACCAACGACCGGACTCCATTTTGAAGACATCCGCGTGTTAATGGAAGTTATACATAAATTAGTCGACAAAGGCAACACGGTTTTGATTATAGAACATAATATGGACGTAATCAAATTAGCCGATTACATAATTGACATAGGTTATGAAGGCGGAAAAGGCGGCGGAGAACTGATTGCCAAAGGAACACCGGAAGAAATTATAAAAAATAAGAAAAGCTACACTGCCCAGTTTTTGAAAAAAGAACTACATTAGCGGGCTATTTTTAATTTAAGGAACGAAAATGATGAAAGAAGATTTAAGTGATGATGATAAAATCCAGGAAGTATTCAAGCAGAAAACCTGGAACGAGATAAGATCCAACGACTCGTGGGCGATTTTTAAAATTATGTCGGAATTCGTGAACGGATACGAAGCCATGGGACGAATTGGTCCGTGTGTTTCTATTTTCGGTTCGGCGAGAACTAAACCTGATAATAAATATTACTTACTTGCTGAGAAGATTGCTTATAAAATCAGTCAGGCCGGATACGGAGTAATCACTGGTGGCGGTCCCGGAATTATGGAGGCTGGTAACAAAGGGGCACATTTAGGCAACGGAACATCAGTAGGATTAAATATCGATTTGCCTTTTGAGCAGCATTATAATCCTTATATAGACAAAGACAAAAACCTGAATTTCGATTATTTCTTCGTGCGTAAGGTTATGTTCGTAAAATATTCACAGGGATTTGTGGTAATGCCGGGCGGGTTTGGAACTCTGGATGAGTTTTTCGAAGCGGTAACCTTAATTCAGACAAAGAAAATCGGTAAATTCCCTATTATTCTTGTGGGAAGAGAATTCTGGAGCGGATTGCTGGACTGGGTAAAAGCAGTTATGATTGACAAAGAGCATAATGCAAATCCGGAAGACCTGAACCTTATCAAAGTGGTAGACACTGAAGATGAGGTACTTGAAGTATTAGATACCTTCTACAAAAAATACAATCTTAGTCCGAACTTCTAAGAAACTAAAGCTTCCGCCGCAACGGGAGCTTTTTTATTTTGGTATGCAATATTAGCAGGTTATAAAAATTTACTTATTTTTATAGGTAAATACAGCATATCATTTAATAATTGCAATTAAACCATGAGTAAAGGACCTATCAGGGAAGATAAAACCTGCCTCAATTGCGGGGCAACAGTTGAACAACGTTTTTGTCCCGAATGCGGGCAGGAAAATACCGAAACACGAAAATCATTCCACTATCTTTTTACTCATTTTATTGAAGATCTGGTTCATTACGATAGCAGTTTTTGGAGTACGCTCAAATACCTTCTTTTTTATCCTGCCAAACTTACGCGGGAATACCTTTCCGGCAGAAGGCAGCGTTTTGTAGTGCCGGTGAAACTCTATATTTTCATAAGTTTTGTTACCTTTTTCATTACCGGTTTTTTAATGACTGGCCCAAAGGACAAAGAAGAAAAGTCATTCATGAAAATGACAACCTCCGTGGGAAAACCAAAAGCCGGAATCACTTTTACCCCAGATACGATTATTACTGCAAAAGATACCACTATCAATAAAAACTTATTGAAAAGTGATCAATATGGCTGGTTTAACGACTATAAATCGGTACGGGCCTATGATTCCATCCAGAAAGCACTTCCTGAAGAGGACAGATTCAGTAAAATCCCAAATTTGGTGATGCGAAAATTGGTTGAAATCTCAGAAAAAAACACGCCCCGCGAAGCAATAAATAAATTTATGGAGGTCTTTAAGCAGAGTATCCCAAAAATCCTCTTTTTGTACATGCCGCTTTTTGCTTTTTCGCTCTGGCTGTTTCATGGAAAAAAACGCTGGTTCTATTTTGATCACGGTATTTTTACCTTACATTATTTTGCATTCCTGCTCCTGATTACTTCAATATTTATTATTCTTGAAGAAATCCTGGACTTTGGAAATTCGATGTTCATAGATATTGTACTGGGCTTAATCCGAACCGCTTATGTATTATGGCCTATAGTCTATTTTTACAGGGCTCATCGAAAGCTTTATGGTGAAAGCCGATTTATTTCTTTCCTAAAAAGTTCAGTAATTCTATTTATCAATTTTATATTAATCCTTTTTGTTTTAAGCTGCGCCATGATTTATACTTTGATGAATATTAGTTAAAATCTGTTAATTTTTGAAACAAAATACACTATTGTTCTACTAATCTTTAAAAGAAATATTTCGCTATGAAAAAAATATTCCTAAGCTGCTTAACACTGACATTGAGTTTTATCAGCTGTACCTCACAACAGAACATTGCAACACAGAAAACGAAAAGTGTTGACAATTACTTAGATGCTATCGAAGTATCGAATTTAAAGACAAATCTTTATGTGATTGCGTCCGACGAAATGCAAGGTCGAAATACAGGAGAGCCTGGTCAGAAAAAAGCCGGTGAATATATTATCAATCAATACAAAAAATTAGGAATTCCTTTTCCGAAGGGGGCCGACAGCTATTATCAGAGAGTGCCGTCCGAGTTCAT
>NZ_CAMLMK010000169.1 GCF_946481155.1 uncultured Flavobacterium sp. | reverse complement strand
TAAACTGTCGAGGGTTCCATAACAGTATATTGCGGTGTGTTGTTTCTTGGCGTAGTCGGTCCAAAAACAGCTATACTTGAAGGCCAGAAGATCTTTTTTATTTTGCCGGCTTTTGCCAGATTAAGCACATGGAAAAGCGAGTTCATATTCAGATCCCATGCAAAAGCAGGGTTCTTTTCTGCCGTAGCTGAAAGCAAAGCTGCCATCAGGTAAACATCGGTAATCTCATATTTCTCAACAAGATGCTCAATCTGATTGTAATCCAGCGCATTCACCACTTCAAAGATACCGTCGTTCACTACATCAATGTTCAGCTTCCTGATATCCGATGCTATTACGTTCTCTACGCCGTAGGTTTCTCTTAGTTTCGCGGTCAGTTCGGTACCGATTTGTCCGCATGCGCCAATGATTAAGATTTTCGTGCTCATTTGTGTTGATTTGTTGCGTACAAATATACTCTTTTGCTAAAATTTCAAATCCAATTTGCCACCGAAATTCTTCAATTCACAAAAAACAGAATTTTAGTTAACATATTCCTATCAAAAAAAGGAGTTTACAATAACATTTGTAAATTTGCTTTCTAAACCCGTACTATGAACATCAAGTCATTGCTTCTGCTGGCGCTGTCCCTTTTCCTTTTTTCCTGTAACGACAGGGATGATCGGATGGCCGACAGCAACAAAGCATCTAAACATAACGATTCGGTATTTACCCAGATCAGCCAAAACTGGAAGTTCAACATCCCTCCGGCACAGCCTAAAGTGCAGTCACAGATCAGTAGCTGGCACCAATGGCGCACGTTTAACGACGAGTTACAGCAAAAACCAAAAAGCTCGCTGAACGCTTTTCGTATCAAGGCAAAAAATCTGACCGCCAAAGCCGAAGCATTAAATATCGGCATCCCTCAAAGCTTCAACAAACCGGCCGTAAAAAGCCGTATTGCCACACTGAACACGAAGGTGAAATCGCTGGAAACCTTCATTACCCTGGAATACATCCCGGTTAAAAAAGTAATCACATTAATCCAGGAAATTTCGATCGAGGTAAAGTCTATTCAAAATCAAATGAATGAGATCATCGTAAAAAGCGAAATCCCTAAGGAAGAAGGCGAGGAATTCATGCTTCAGGCTTTAGACACGACCCGTCATGCCCGTCGCGAACTTCAGGAAACCCAACCATAACAGCATTTTGAAAACCGACATACAAAATACCTATTATAAATCGGCGAAAGCCGGACAGATAGCCGAACAACTGCAGAAACGCGAATCGAAGATCCAGCTGAAAGGGTTGGTCGGCTCGTCGCTGTCTTTTGTTATTGAATCGCTTTTCAGCAAAAGTGACCTGCCTTTCTTATTGATTTTTCAGGACAAGGAAGAAGCCGCTTACTACCTGAACGACCTGGAAAACATGATCAACGACCAGGACGTTTTGTTTTATCCGGGTTCCTACCGAAGACCGTACCAGATAGAAGAAACCGACAACGCCAATGTGCTGCTTCGCGCAGAAGTATTGAACCGCATCAATTCGCGCAAGAAACCGGCCATCATTGTTACCTATCCCGACGCCCTTTTCGAGAAAGTCGTAACCCGAAAGGAACTCGACAAAAACACCCTGAAAGTAGCCGTTGGCGATTCCATTTCGATTGATTTTATTAACGAGGTTTTGTTTGAGTACAACTTCAAGCGTGTGGATTTCGTTTCCGAACCGGGCGAGTTTTCCGTGCGCGGAGGAATCATCGACGTTTTTTCGTTTTCCAATGACAATCCGTATCGAATCGAATTCTTTGGTAATGAAGTCGATACCATAAGAAGCTTTGATGTTGAAACCCAGCTTTCCATCGAAAAACAGAAGAAAATCAGCATTATTCCCAATGTGGAAAATAAATTCCTGAAAGAGAACCGCGAGAGCTTCCTTGATTACATCAATCCGCAAACCGTACTTTTCCTTCAGAATACTGATTTGCTTTTATCGCAATTAGATAAATTGTTTGGAAAAGCCAATGAAGCGTTTGAGAAACTGTCCAAAGACATTCAGCATGCGGCTCCGGAAGCGATGTTCTTAAACCAGCAGGCCTTCATCAAAAAAGCTTTAGATTTTACTTTGGTAGAATTGGCAAACAAGCCCATCTTCCGCACAGAGAAAACCTTCGAATTCCACATCCAGCCGCAGCCTTCATTCAACAAACAGTTTGATTTATTGCTGAACAACCTGAACGACAACCATTTCAATGGTATTAGAAATTATCTTTTCTGTTCCAATGACGGCCAGGCAAAGCGTTTCCATGATATTTTCGAAAGTATTGACGAGGAGAACCACGAAAACATCCGCAAGCAATACAAAACCGTAGTATTCCCGCTATTTCAGGGATTTATTGACGAAGAAGCCCAGATTGCAGTCTACACCGATCACCAGATTTTTGAGCGTTACCATAAGTTCAACCTGAAAAACGGCTATTCGAAGAAGCAAACCATCACGCTGAAGGAGCTCAACACCCTTTCCGTAGGCGATTATGTTACGCACATTGATCATGGGATCGGGAAGTTCGGCGGATTGCAGAAAATCCAGGTGGAAGGCAAAACACAGGAAGCAATCAAGTTAGTTTATGCAGATAATGATATCGTATACGTAAGCATCCATTCACTGCATAAAATTTCAAAATACAACGGAAAAGACGGCGCTCCTCCGAAAATATACAAGCTGGGCTCCAGTGCCTGGAAGACCTTAAAGCAAAAGACAAAAGCGCGTGTAAAACATATCGCGTTCAACCTGATTCAGTTATACGCGAAAAGGCGTCTGGACAAAGGCTATGCTTTTGCACCCGACAGTTATATGCAGGCCGAATTGGAATCCTCGTTCATCTACGAAGACACCCCGGATCAGATGAAAGCTACCCAGGAAGTGAAAGTCGACATGGAAAACGACCGCCCGATGGACCGCCTGGTTTGTGGGGATGTTGGTTTCGGAAAGACGGAAGTGGCCATTCGTGCTGCCTTTAAAGCAGTAGATAATGGAAAACAAGTTGCTGTTTTAGTGCCGACAAC
>NZ_CAMLMK010000168.1 GCF_946481155.1 uncultured Flavobacterium sp. | reverse complement strand
TGTAGTACATTTTACCTTCATGCCAGTAAGCTCTGTGGTATAAATGTGCTTCTCCTGTTACAGGACATGTTGCAATTTGAGGAGCTGTTGCTTTGTAATGCGTTCTTCTCTTATCTCTTCTAGTTTTGGAGATTTTTCTCTTAGGATGTGCCATCTTACTATATTATTTATCCGTTAATAGTTGTTTTAATTTATCCCAACGGGGATCAATATTTTCTTCTTCTTTGTGTTCTTCTTTCGGAGCCAGTTCGTCTAATTTCTGAATCGCTTCTGATGCTAACGTCCCATCCTTAACTCCGGGATGGATTCTTTTAGTCGGTACAGAAAGCACTATCATTTCATAGATATACTGCGCAACATTCACTTGAAATTCACCATGAGGCAACACCAGCAACTCGTCGTTCTCATCATTATAGGTGTCCCCGAATTTTACAATTAAATTCAGTTTTCCTTTTATTGGCAAATCAAAATCTTCGCTTGTCAAATCACAAGGCACGTTCACCGTTCCTTTATGTTTAAAAGCGAGCTCAAGCATCGTGCTTTTTTTATCCAGAATCACATCAACTTTGATAGCAACGTCGTTAAATTCGTCGTAACCAAAGTCCTCAAAGAACTTTTTATCTATTTGATATTCAAACTGATGCTTTCCCAGCTTTAATCCGACAAACGGAATTAAAAAATCTTTATCGTTATTCATAACAACAGTTTTGAGCGTGCAAAGATATAAAATTATTGTAAATTCAAACTAGTTGTAAACATTTTTTTGTT
Source organism: uncultured Flavobacterium sp. (assembly GCF_946481155.1). The sequence continues at coordinate 2,274 of NZ_CAMLMK010000168.1, read as the reverse complement.
TATAACTGCTTTTGCTTTGTTTTTAAAGGGTTTTTCACCAACTCTTTGTATTCGTTTCGGTTATGAAACACATCCAAAGCCAAATAAACAGCTTCTTTGAACGAATTAAAATCGGCAATTCCTTTTCCGGCGATTTCATAAGCGGTTCCATGATCCGGTGACGTCCTGATTTTCTCCAGACCGGCCGTATAATTCACGCCTTTGCCAAATGAAAGCGTCTTAAACGGTATCAATCCCTGGTCGTGATAAGTCGCGATGATTGCATCGTACTTTTCACTCTGTCCGCTTCCAAAGAAACTGTCCGCTGCAAACGGTCCGAAAACCATCATGCCTTCCTCAAATAATTTTTTCAGCGCCGGCTTTATCACTTCATCATCTTCCTTACCAATCACGCCGTGGTCACCACAATGCGGGTTCAATCCCAAAACTGCAATTTTAGGCTTAGTAATCCCGAAATCCTGGATAAGCGTTTTGTTTACCGTTTGCAATTTAGTACGGATTAAAGCTTCGGTTAAATGCTTTGAAACCTCATTCACCGGAACGTGATCAGTTAAAAGCCCGATTCGCAAATTATCCTGTACCATCAGCATCAGTGCGTCTCCCTGCAATTCCTGATTCAGGTAATCGGTGTGGCCCGGGAAATGAAATTCTTCTGACTGAATATTGTACTTATTAATAGGTGCCGTTACCAAGACGTCAATCTGTCCTTCCTTTAAAGCTGCCGTAGCCGCTGTAAATGATTTGATAGCGTACTTCCCAATAGTTTCATCATTTGCTCCAAATTCAATATTCACACCCTCGCGCCAAATGTTCAGCACATTGATTTTGCCAAAAACCAATTGTTCCAATTTATCGATACCGTGGATGTTTGACTCTAAATTCAGTGTTTTTTTGAGGAACGACAAGATTTTTACATTCCCGAAAATAACCGGTGTACAAAGTTCAAGCATGCGCGTATCTTCGAAAGTTTTTAAAATCACTTCGCTTCCGATACCATTAAGATCCCCGATGGAAATCCCTACAATTATATTTTCTGCTTTTTTAACCATGTCGACTAGTTATTTATTCCTAATTTTGATGTGCAAATTTAGCAAATAAATCAGTTATGTTTACAGGAATTATTGAAACTCTTGGAACTATTCAGGATATTCAGAAAGAAAACAATAATATTCACTTTACGATACGTTCCATTATCACCCATGAATTGAGAATCGACCAGAGTGTTGCCCATAATGGCGTATGTTTAACGGTTGTTGCCATACAAAATGAAAGCTATACCGTTACGGCAATTAAAGAGACTTTAGAGAAAACCAATTTAGGGGAATGGAAAGTAGGCGATACCGTGAATTTAGAACGCGCGATGAAACTCGGAGATCGACTTGACGGCCACATTGTTCAGGGCCACATAGACCAGATCGGCGTTTGCAAAAACATTGAAGATGCGCAGGGCAGTATTTATTTTACGTTCGAATATGACCGAAATTTAAACAACATCACCATAGAGAAAGGTTCCATTACCGTAAACGGAGTCAGCCTGACCGTAGTCAATTCTAAAGAGAATGAATTTACAGTGGCTATTATTCCTTATACTCTGGAGCACACTAATTTTAAGGATTTTAAAATTGGCACGAAGATTAATCTGGAATTTGATGTAGTTGGAAAATATGTCGCGCGGTTGCACGGATTGAGAAACTAATAAAAAAGAAAAAGCTTCAAATTAATTTGAAGCTTTTTTTGTGTTTATATTTTTGAAATAATAGAATGCTAAACCAAAGGCGCCTGCTAAAAGTAATACTATTCCAGCATCAATAGGCAATCCCGGTGGTGGAGTTGGCGGCGGTGGCGGTGGCGCTTCTTGCGAAAAAGCCACTGAAGCGTTCAACAACACTACTGTAATCATTATTATTCTCTGTAGGCAATTTTTCATGGGCATAAAAATATGAAAATTAATTCCCAGATAAAAATGAAAACCATTTTTTTATCTAATAATTAATACTCTGTTTACATTTTATCAGAACACTATTAACATTTACCGGCACGTTTAACTTGTTAAATACCGATACCTTTTCAACGAAAATAAAAAGATTTTTCTAAAAAACAACAATTTTAAAAAAAATCTTGGTCTTTTCTTCATCTGAAAAATCAGATATGCTTTCAAAACAGTGCAAAAGACCTTCACCCGAAGGCCTTTTACCGTTGTGGTCCCACCTGGGCTCGAACCAGGGACCACCTGATTATGAGTCAGGTGCTCTAACCAACTGAGCTATAGGACCA
>NZ_CAMLMK010000167.1 GCF_946481155.1 uncultured Flavobacterium sp. | reverse complement strand
GATAGTTTTTACCATTGTCGATTTACCTTCCCCATTTTTCCCTACGAAAGCTACTTTTTGTCCGCGTTCGATCACCAGATTGGCATCTTTAAACACTACATGATCGTCGTAAGATTTTGTCAGATCTGCCACAACTACAGGATACTGGCCTGAACGGGGTGACGGAGGAAATTTCAGTTTTAATGCCGAAGTGTCGACCTCATCTACCTCAACCGGAACAAGTTTTTCCAGCATTTTCACACGGGATTGCACCTGCAGGGTTTTCGAATACGTTCCTTTAAAACGCTCGATGAATTCCATGTTTTCGGCAATCATTTTCTGTTGCTCGTCGTAGGCTTTCTGCTGGTGAACGCGACGGTCTTTTCGCAACTCTAAATAATCAGAATATTTTGCTTTGTAATCGTAAATTCTTCCCATGGTCACTTCGATGGTACGGTTTGTAATATTATCTACAAACGCCCTGTCGTGTGAAATTACCATTACCGCTTTCGCCGAATTGATCAGGAAATCCTCCAACCATTGGATACTTTCGATATCCATGTGGTTCGTAGGCTCATCCAAAAGAATCAGATCTGGTTTCTTTAATAAAATCTTCGCCAATTCGATACGCATTCTCCATCCCCCCGAAAATTCTGAGGTCGAACGGGTAAAATCCTCCCTTTCGAAGCCAAGTCCTTTTAAGACTTTCTCCACTTCCGCTTCATAATTTATCTCTTCGATGGAATAATATTTTTCGCTTAATTCGGATACGCGCTCAATAAGCTTCATGTAATCATCACTTTCATAATCGGTACGGATGGTCAATTGCTCGTTGATTTCATCAATTTCCTTCTTCATATCCAAAACATCGGCAAATGCTTTTGATGCTTCTTCCATAACGGTGCAATCATCGGAAGTCAATAAATGCTGGGGCAGATACGCAATTACTGCATCGCTTGGCGCAGAAATCCCTCCTCGGGTTGGCTTATTCTCGCCCGCAACAATTTTTAAAAGTGTCGATTTCCCGGCACCATTCTTCCCCATAAGGGCAATTTTATCATTTTCATTAATGGCAAAAGTTACATCACTAAAAAGTGTGGTGCCGCCAAATTCTACTGCGATATCGTTTACTGTAATCATATACTGTTAATTGTTGATCCGGTTTGATTTCCGAATTTGAAGGTGCAAAGATAGCTTAATTTGGAAAAAGATAACACCGGCATTTTCGAATGTTGTCTTTACGATTACTATAATCCGTTCCGAAAAAATACAGTCGCCGGAAAAAATAAGACAGCCATGAGCACTCGTCCAGAAAATTATTTTTGAGTAACTTTGAGATACTAAAGCAACCACATCATGAAAAAAGTGCAGTTTACTACTAGAATCAACGCCCCGAAAGAAAGAGTATGGCAGGTTTTATGGGATGATCCGACGTATCGCGAATGGACTTCCGTTTTCAGCGAAGGCTCAAAAGCCATAAGCGACTGGCAAGAAGGCAGCAAAATTCATTTCCTGAATGAAAACAACGACGGAATGTACAGCACTATCGACAAGCGTATCGATAACGAAATCATGAACTTCAAGCATATCGGGAATGTCAAAAACGGTGAAGAATTGCCTGTGGTCGGAACGACGGAAAGCTGGTCTGGAAGCACAGAAAATTATACCTTAAGCGAAGCCGGAGGAAGTACGATACTTACAGTAGAAATGGATATTGTACCGGATTATCTGGACTTTTTCAATGAGAAATTCCCGCAGGCCTTTGAGAAAATTAAGACCTTGTCTGAAGCATAAACATAAAAAAAACCACAATGTGTTGTGGTTTTTTTTATGCACTATTTTAAATTTTAAATACTCATCCGGAATTCCTCAATCACTGGATTCGCTTTGGCAAAATCCGTTTCCTGAATAAACAACTCAACAGCCGATCCTGACGTACCAAAACCGGCCAATCGGGCCGATTGGATATTGTTCTTTAAAAGTGTCTCCACTCCTGCTTCTTCAATTTTTGCCTGTAAAGCCAGCGCCAAAACCTCACTCCCTGAAAACACTTTCATTAATCCCATCTATAGTTCTTTTTTATTTTAATGTCCTTTTGCAGCTAAATAACGTTCTGCATCTAAAGCTGCCATACACCCTGTTCCCGCAGCAGTTACTGCCTGACGGTATACATGATCAGCTGCATCGCCACCTACAAATACACCCGGAACATTGGTTTTAGCTGTTCCCGGTTCGTTGATGATATATCCTGTAGCATCCAATGTCAGATAATCTTTGAAAATATCAGTGTTTGGCTTATGACCAATCGCCACGAAGAATCCGGTAGCCGGAATCTCAATAATTTCACCGGTGGTATTGTTTTTGGCACGTACTCCGGTTACTACATTGCCGTCCCCTAATACTTCTTCCGTTTCGGTATGCAATAAGATTTCTATATTTTCAGTGTTGCGGACACGCTCTTCCATAATTTTAGAAGCACGGAATACCTCGCTGCGCACCAACATAGTCACTTTTTTACACAATTTTGAAAGGTAATGTGCTTCTTCACAGGCACTGTCCCCTGCTCCTACAATTACAACTTCCTGATTTCTGTAAAAGAATCCGTCGCAAACGGCACAGGCCGAAACACCACCTCCCATTTGAAGATAATGTTGCTCAGAAGGAAGTCCTAAATATTTTGCAGAAGCTCCCGTGGAAATAATCACTGTATCGCAATGGATTTCTTTAGTATCGTTAATCCACACTTTATGCACTGGCCCAGTAAAATCTACTTTCGTAGCCCAGCCGTCACGTACATCCGTTCCGAATCGTTCCGCTTGTTTTTGTAATTCCACCATCATTTCCGGACCGGTAATCCCATCCTGATAACCTGGAAAATTTTCTACTTCGTTTGTTGTTGTCAATTGGCCTCCCGGCTGCGTTCCCTGGTATAAAACCGGATGCATATTAGCACGTGCCGCATAAATTGCAGCGGTATAACCTGCAGGCCCTGAGCCAATAATAAGGCATTTTAGTTTTTCAATAGTATCAGACATAATTTATATGGTATTTTTATTTTGGAGTTCACAAATGTAAGTTTTAATTAAAAAAGTCCGCCAAAAAATACATCAGAATTAACTATTCAAAAATAAAATGGATTTATTACCAAAAAACATTTTGCAAATAAAATTTTAGTTTTATATTTGCACCCACTTACACGGGGTGTAGCGTAGCCCGGTCATCGCGCCTGGTTTGGGACCAGGAGGTCGCAGGTTCGAATCCTGCCACCCCGACAAATAAATCCTTTCAGCTTGCTGAAGGGATTTATTGTTTATATGAAAAATCGAGCTCGCTCGAATTTTTCATATAAACAATAAAGACCATAAGGTTTTGCAAAAACCTTAAAAAGGATTTATTTAGCATCAAACCCAACTCAGGATCACGCAGTAATCCTGCCATGAGC
>NZ_CAMLMK010000166.1 GCF_946481155.1 uncultured Flavobacterium sp. | reverse complement strand
AAAGGGAATCAAAATTTGATTCCCTTTATTAATTATCTGCGTTCTGCAAACTTATATCTGCAATCTATACTTTCACTGTCCATCCGAAGATGTCTTCCGTAAGTTTGTATTGAATGTTTGTCAGCTTTTCTTTGATCTGTGAAGCAAATGAATTTTCGATTTTCGGTAATTCATAATAAACATCCTGATAAGAGAATCCCGCGATAGGATTAACCACAGCTGCTGTTCCCGCTCCGAAAATTTCTTTTAATGTCCCTTTTTGAACTGCTTCCACAATTTCGGAAACCAAAACCGGACGAACCTCTACATCAATTCCTTCAAATTTTGCCAATTCGATAATACTCTTACGGGTAATACCGTCAAGAATACGCTCGCTGGTCGGTGCAGTATATAAGGTATCGTTGATTCGGAAGAAAACGTTCATTGTTCCCGCTTCTTCAAGCAAGGTGTGCGTCGCGTCGTCTGTCCAGATGATTTGCTGGAACCCTTTTTCATTAGCTAATTTCGTCGGATAGAATTGTGCGGAATAATTACCGGCTGCTTTTGCTGCTCCGATTCCTCCGTTTGCTGCACGACTGTAATGGTCGGCAATAACAACTTTCACCTCACCAGAATAATAGGCGCTGGCTGGAGAAAGGATTACACAAAAACGATATTGGCTAGAGGGTGCAGCGATAACGCCTTCTCCTGTTGCAATCATGAACGGACGGATGTAAAGCGAATTTCCTTTCCCTTTCTTTACCCATTCTTTTTCAATTTCGATCAGTTTTTTCAAACCACCGACAAAGATTTCTTCAGGAATTTCAGGCATTGCCAAACGAACAGCCGATTTATTGAAACGATCATGATTCTCTTCCGGTCGATATAACCAGATTCCATCATTTTCATCTTTATAGGCTTTCATACCTTCAAATATTGCCTGCCCATAATGAAAAACCCTTGAGGAAGGATCCATTGTAAAAGGTTGGTAAGGCATAATTACAGGCTGTCCCCATACACCGTTGTCGTAATCACAAACCAACATATGGTCTGTAAATACAGTTCCAAACGATAAATTGTCAAAGTCAACCGAAGTTATTTTTGACTCTTTTGCAGTAACAATTTTGATGTCGCTGATTTCTTTCAATTCCATTAGATAAAATTAATGTTTATGAACATTAACCCATTGATTATCAATTATAAGTGACTTTTTTATGTTTGATAATTAACTAGTTGTGTCATTGCAAATCTAATAAAAAAACATTCCTATTTTAAAAGTCGGATAAAAATAACATAATTGCTTACCGAACTATTAATTTGTTTTCGAATTCTTAAGAAAAGAAGGTTTTTTGTTAGATTTCCTTAGGTGAATTAAAAAAAATATAAAGTCCATTTTGCTTCCAAATTAAATTTGTTTCTTTGAAAATCAATTAAAAAAATGAAATATCAATTACAATGAAGAAAATTTTACTAATAACAGGAGTAGCAATTACCTTATTCAGTTGCAACAAAAAAGAAGAGTTGAAAGCAGAAACTGCTGTTCCAAAAACGAAATATGCAGTTTTTGGAGACAGTATCACTGATGCTGAAGTATTGACAAAAGAGGAAATGCTGGCAAAATTCAAAAACCTTAAAGAAGGCGATACTTTAAATGTGAAGTTCAAATCAAACATTAAAGATGTATGCCAGAAAAAAGGATGCTGGATGGCAATGGATTTAGCAGATGACAAAGAGACTTTTGTGAAGTTTAAAGATTATGCGTTTTTCGTACCGATGAATGCTGCTAAAAAAGAAGCTATCGTTAGTGGAAAAGCATTTATAAGTGTTGAAACGGTTGAAGAGCAAAAGCATTACGCTAAAGATGGTGAAAAATCACAGGCTGCAATTGATAGTATCACGGAGCCAAAAGTAACTTACTCTTTTATGGCTGACGGTGTTTTAATCAGTAAATAATGAAAAAGATAATAGTAGTGCTTATTGCTTCCATGTTTATTTTTTCCTGCAATCAAAAGGAGGAAGTAAAAGCGGAAGAAGTGAAAGCGGTTTCTGAAAAGAAAGATGATTTCGAGATGTATGAAATGTCCGAGATGGCTGCTTTGATGGAACAAATGTATATAGACAACCAGCGTTTGAAGGAACGTATCAAGAACGGTGATACCATCGGTGAGTTTCCACAGCATTTTCTGAAAATTCATAAGGCTGTAATGACTGACGCTAAGGAAAATGATACTTTTTTTAAAGAGCAGGCTGCAAAATTCATAAAAGCACAGGAACTTATCTACAAGGATCCGGCAAATGCTAAAGAACATTATAATAATGGAGTGGATGCCTGTTTGCGTTGCCATGAGGTAAAATGCGGCGGACCTATTCCAAGGATTAAGAAACTTTATATTGAATAAGTTGAAACGAAAAATTATTCAAACGGAGGACGGCTCCTCTTCGCTGTTGATGGAAGAGTGGGGGGAAACCTATCATTCTAAACATGGAGCAATCCAGGAAGCTAAACACGTATTCATACAAAACGGACTGTCACTTTTCAAGGAGCAGTCCGTTGCCATTTTAGAAATAGGATTTGGTACTGGTTTAAACGCCTTCATAACTTTTTTAGAATCCGAAAACCGGAAACTGGATATAGATTATGTAGGAGTAGAAGCCTATCCGATACTAAAGGAAGAAGCTGAAAAGCTGAATTACGTATCGCAACTCAATGCAAATCAATACAATAAAGAATTTGAGTTGCTGCATTCCTGCGATTGGGGCGTAAAAAACGCTGTTTCGGACCATTTTACATTAACCAAAAGGCAACAGTTTTTTAATGAAATAACCGATAAAGACTGTTTTAATTTAATTTACTTTGACGCGTTCGGATTTCAGTATCAGCCGGAGCTTTGGTCAGTTGAGATTTTCAGGAAAATGCATGAGGCGCTTAGGGATGGTGGCGTATTAGTTACTTATGCCTGCAGAGGCCCGATTAAAAGAGCCATGGTGGAAGCAGGATTTTCAATTGAAAAATTAGCCGGTCCGCCAGGCAAAAGAGAAATGTTGAGAGCGGTTAAAAAATAACATTTGTTATTTTAATTGTTAAAAGACTGAAAATTCTGTTTTTGTTGATAAATAATATTGCACAGAATTTAATTTTAATAAAATATTTTTATAAATTTACTAAGCGTTCTTACCCAAAAGTTAACCAAATTAATAGTTTACAATTATGCCGAGAGCTATGTTTACTTACACAAAATCAATATTAGAAAGAGTAAGTTTCGACCCCATATTATTTTGTAAAGAATTGGAAAAAGCAGTTAAAGTACTGTTACCCTATGAATTAGAACAGTTAATGGAATGGCTTTTAAGCTTTACAAAGGAAAAACCAGAGTTAAAACAATGTTTAATTTACGTGAATCAATAAAAAAAAGGAGCTTCGGCTCCTTTTTATTTGTCAAAAACTTTTGATGAGACTCAAAAAGCGTAAGATTTTAACTAATTTTTTGAAAGAAAAGTGCTTTTAATCGAAATATTTTGCATTTAATCGATATTTTTTTGCTTTTTTTCTTGGTGGTGAAATTCCTT
>NZ_CAMLMK010000165.1 GCF_946481155.1 uncultured Flavobacterium sp. | reverse complement strand
TGGTTACTTTGCGCATTCCGGATACCAAAACGCCGCCTTCTCCCTGTTTCAGATCGCTGGCCCGTTTTAGGTCTTCCGAAGAGAACCAATCAGCGTATTGTGCTACCATGTTTCCCACTTCGCTAAGGAAATCGCCTGCGGTATTTAAAGTAATTCGGGAAGGATCGTATATTTTGGCCCACGGATTTTCTTTTCCCATGATGAGATCTTTTAGCAGCAGTCCGCCAATAGTTCCGTGCGTCATACCGTTTCCGGAATCACCGGTGATGATATAGATGTTATCATTGCCGGGGTTTTTGCCGATAAAAGCCAGAGAATCCAAAGGCTCCATTACCTGACCTGACCATTTGAAGGTAACCTCTTCAATAGCCGGGAAACGTTTTTTTGTCCACTCGATTAATTTGTCGTAACGATTTTCTTCAGTAAGATTTTCATCATCGGTCTGACCGGTACGATGATCTTCTCCACCTACAATTAATACGTCATGCTGATCGTCATATTCTTCCAGGCGGACATAATGATAGGGCTGGCAAATCCATTGGGAGTCATGATCACCGGTATCCCACCATAAGACATAAGGAAGCTTACCTTTAGGGATTTTGGCACCGATGACGTAAGTTCGGTACGGCCATTGTTTTGTGTGCATGGTGACCCAATCGTTTACCGGGGTGTTGGTGGCTACTACGATATGATTTGCTTTGATGTCGTAACCATTTCCTTTAGCACCTTTGCTGGTGATATCTTCGGCTTTTGTCTGAGTATATATTTTTCCGCCGGCTTGTAAAAATGCATCAGCTAATCCCTGCAGGTACATGAGGATATGAAACTGTCCCTGATTCGGAAATTTAATGGCAATTTGCATTTTTTCGGAACTCATATAGGGGACGTGATCCAGCAGCTCTGTATTCAGGCCAACACGTAGGGTAGCGGCATATTCTTCTTCAAGATTTTCTTTTTTATCAGAGGGATGCAGGAAGAGGTAACCGTCGACTCTTTTAAAATGGCAGTCAATGTTGTGCTCATCTACCATATTTGCTATCCAATCAATAGCAGCCATATGGCTGTTGGCGGCCAATTGCGCTGTTTCTGCGTCGAATCTTTTCTCCAGTCCGAAATAGCGATCGTCTAACGCGCAGGTAAGATGAGCGGTTGTTCTCCCGGTTTCCCCACTTCCGATAAAACCGTCTTCTATCAGTACGACCTTACGACCTTCTTTTGCGAGACAATAGGCTGTGGTTAATCCGGATATACCGCCGCCTATGACTAAGATCTCTGTTTCGATGTCCTTTTCCAGTTTTTCATACCCTATTGGTTGTGTTCCTGTAAAGAACCAGAATGATCTGTTGGCTCCGGAAGTGACAATACCTTGTGCGGAAGTTGAAGTATTTTCAGAATCTTTCATAATAAGAAGAATTTTAGTGTTGTCAGTAATGCTTGTTATATACAGCGTTTCGCCTATTGAGAACATGCATATAAGTGATTGAAAATCAATAAGTTTTTAGTGAATTATGACTATTCAAAATTACGGAATTCCTTCAAGAAAGCGAAGGTAAACTGTGAGAATTTACAACTGAATTAACATATAACTATTTGTTTATTAATTGAATAGAGAGTTAGCAGGTCGTTAGTCTTACTATTTGCACCAGTTGAAGCTATATAGCAGATCAAAAGGATTTACAGACGAATTTTCTGTAAAATCAGTTAGGCGTATGCGGCAATTTTAGTACCTTTATGACACCAAAATATTTAGTAATCAAATCAATATACTATGAAATTTACAAGAAAAGCAAGTGCACACTGGCAAGGCACCGGGATGGAAGGCAAAGGCACTATTTCCACGCAAAGCACAGTGCTCAACAAAGCGCAGTATGCCTTTAAATCAAGATTTGAGGATGGAGTAGGTACCAATCCGGAAGAACTTATCGGTGCAGCACATTCCGGCTGTTTCACCATGAAACTGAGTTTCCTGCTGAGTGATAAGGGTTTTGTACCGGAAGATCTGAACACAGAAGCACAGGTTACTTTTGAAGACGGCGTCATAACAAAAAGCCATTTAGTGTTGCAGGCAAAAATTTCGAACATCACAGAGCCTGAATTTCAGGCAATAGCTATGGAAGCAAAGGAAAACTGTCCGGTTTCCAAGTTGTTGAATGCAGAAATCACTTTAGAAGCTAAACTGATAGTTTAAAATTTATAGCTGACAATTAACGGTTTATAGAAGTTTAGATAAAACGAAAGGGTAGTAAGTCTCATCTTACTACCCTTTTTTAATTTTTGTTACATTCTGGTTTTATAATTTTAATGCTCTTATTACTTTTCGGTTATCACCCTGAAGGATCTCAATGAAGTACATTCCGCGGCCTAATTCTCGTCCTAATCGGATAGTGTCCGTATCATTGGCGTTGATCTCTTTAATGAATCTTCCGTTTATATCGGTTACTCTTACCGTAATGTTTTCATCGCTTGATGACTCCACATAAACTTCAAATTCATCTGATGAAGGATTCGGTGCCAAAGTGGCTTTCATTTCCTCAGCTCTAACAGTACAATTTGGCACCATATTAATGCTGGTAGTACTATTTGCTACAGTTGTTCCGTTGATTTTGCTTTCAAATGTATACTGAACTATAGGAGCAGGACCTGTAAATGTAGAACCTACAACCGATTTGGAATCGTATTTGACAGACAAAATGTATTGGGTACCCGGAGTTGCATTATTTATGCATATTCTTCCCATACCTAAAGAAACCTGGGTTCCTGTGGTCACATTACCGCAATTCGCGTTGTATAAAGTTAGCTGATTGCCTTGCTGGATGCTGAATAATGCCAGTCCGCTATTAGATTTCGTCTGAATAATATCAACACAGAAGCTTGCAGAAGGCGCTGTAATGCTGGTGTAATAGAAGAATTGGCCAGGTGTCACATTAGCAACCCTATTGGTTCGACTTGTATAGCATAATTGCCCTACTAATTGGCTGCCGGAATCATTGCTATAATTGTTACATGTTACTGAAGTATGGTAAATACCTGCCCCATTACAGGATGCCGGAGCCGGATTAATAACCGCTACCGTTGCCGGAGAAATACAACCACTGCTGTTTTTAACTGTCACGTTATAAGTATTAGGCACCAGACCAGGGAAAGTGGCACTGCTTTGATAATTTGTACCATTTATGCTGTATGTCAGTCCGCTCCCAGTTGGACTAATAACCATAATAGACCCGGTTGCAACAGAACAGTTTGGCTGTATTACACTGAGAGACGGAGCAGAAGGCACTTCCGGTCCTTTTTCTATTACAACTACCGTTGCTGCTGAAAGACAACCACCACTGTTTCTGACTTTTATACTATAGGTGCCTGGCATCAGGCCTGTAAACACAGGAGTACTTTGGAACGCTGAGTTGTTGATGCTATAAGTATAACCGGCACCGGTAGGAGCAGTTACAGTAATTGTTCCTGTTGCTGTAGAACAGTTTGGTTGGGTTATACTAACAGTAGGTGCCGGAGGCGAAGCAGGTTGTGCATTGATAACGACTACTGTTGCTGAAGAAGTACAGCCACTGCTGTTTTTTACCGTAACGTTATAGCT
>NZ_CAMLMK010000164.1 GCF_946481155.1 uncultured Flavobacterium sp. | reverse complement strand
AATGAAACGTTAAATGAAACCATAAAATGAAGCGATAGATTTTAAGATTTGTAAACAAAAAAAGCTGCCTTTTGGCAGCTTTTTTTGTTTAGTGTTAATAACTTTTTTTTTCTATTTGAGACAGAATCCCATATTTCATTAATGATAACAAATATGTTTTGTTGATAATTTTGAAATATTTAATTTTTTCTTAACAATGTTTTTTTTTATTGCTAAACTTTTGCATATTTGTTAATTAACGAAAATTTAGTAATGATAAGTACATATATTGTAAAAATTTTGCTATGAAGCTAATTATGAGTGTGTTACAAGTTATGAATAATTTTCATTTTTAAGTTTATAATTTTTATACGAAAGAAAATTTTTGTTAAAGATTAATTTTATTTTTCGCTGACTACTAACAACCTAAATAAATAACACGATGAAGTATTTGCATTATTTTTTTATACTTATCACATTTTTCAATGTATGTATTGTTCTGGGACAAAATGAGAATAATAAGAAAAATGTTAAATCTGAACTGAGTTATAATTTACCACCGGGAGCGGTATTGAAGCATAAAACGATTCCAATAGATTTATCCTATAAGTTAGAAGGTAGAACTTCTGCAGCAGTATATTCTGAGTCAGATTTAAATGTCATCAAAGATTTCTCTCAAGAGGAACTTGAAAATCTTAAAAACACTGATATAGCATATCATAATTATTATACAAATGGTCTTTCTTTTTTTAGGGGGTTGTCAGATAAAGTGAAAAGAATTTATTCTGAGAAGGAACTATGGTATATATACGTTTTTGATCAGAAGTTAAAAAATAAACTGACAACCGTAAAATAAGCTAATTATGAAGAATAAGTACTTTCTAAACCTACTTTTTTTATTAATTAGTAGCGTTGTGCTGGGGCAAACGTATACCATGTCCAATGGCGCAAACGGAACATTTTCTACTTGCTCAGGTACTTTTGTTGATAGTGGGGGTTCAGGCTCGGCTTATGGTGCAAGTCAAAGCAGTACAATTACTTTTTGTCCTTCAACACCGGGTGATAAGATTCGAGTAAGTTTTACGTCTTTCAGTACAGAATCAATTGGAACTACATGTTATGACTATCTTGATATGTGGCATGGTAATGCAGCAGGGGCTGCCGGTACTCAAGATGACAGATTTTGTGGAGCATTGGGTGCATTTACCGTTACTTCTACAAGTGCGGATGGCTGTATTTCATTTCGATTTACTTCGGACGGGAGTGTTCAGAATGCTGGATGGGTGGCTACAATTTCTTGTATAACCCCATGTACACCTCCTGTGGCAGCGATGGTTAATACTTCTACGGTTAATATCTGTCCATCTACTTCTTTGTCGCCAGGTTCACCCACTGTTGCGTTCGACGCATCTAATTCGACAACTACTTCAGGTAGTGTTGTACGATATGAATGGGATTGGGGAGATGGATTAAGCAGTATAACAGCAACGCCAAATACGACACATACATTTCCAGCGACGGGAGGATTGTATGTAGTGAGGCTACGGGTAAGAAACAATAATTTTTCTACAGATCCGTTGGGATGTCTTAGTTCAAATTCGGTTACGAGAACAATACAAGTCATGCCTACACCGCTTTTTACGGGTACTTCGACTTCTCCAATAAGTGTAACGTGCGGTAACTCAGTTACTCTGAATGGGAATGCTGTTTCTCAAACGATTGTACAGGCAACACCTTCGGTAATATCAGGACCTGTTAATTTACCTGATGGTAGTGGCTCAAGTTATACTTCTACTCTTGATTTTTCCGGATTATTTCCTGCTGGAGCTACAATTTCATCAGGTTGTTATCCAACTGTAACTTTTGATATTGAGCATTCATATACGGGAGATTTAGACATAGTACTAATTGCGCCTTCAGGAGAATCTGTAATACTTTTTGATCAGCATCAACCGTCCATTCCAGGTCATTTTGGCGCTTGTTCTGATGGCGCTACTGATGGCGTTGCCGGATGTGTTGCGACTTATTCTGTCGTTAATTCGGGAGGCGCTTCCTGGACCAATATTGCCAGTACAACAGCCGCTCCGCCTACAACAAATGGAACATGTGCCTATACAGGAGTTTGTGAAACGGGAGGTTCTTATTATATTCCTCAAACTTATACATCCACTAATTCATTTGCTGCATTAAATGGAGCTTCAATGAATGGAGTCTGGACTTTACAGGTAGTAGATAATATTTCTTCTGATGATGGGGTGTTAGCAAACTGGTCGTTAACTTTTCCTCAGGCTTGTTATGCAAATCTTCAGACAGCTACTCCGGATTTAGTTACTGCAACTTGGTCAACTTCAGGATCGGGTCCGGCGGTACCTGTGCAAACTACAACCAGTACTGTAGTAAACAACCCGGGACCATCTTGTCCACCGCCTGGACCATGTGTTGGAAATCAATTAACGAATAATGTCAGCATAGGTCCATTCCCAACTGCAGGATCATTTGTTTATTCCTTTACGGTTACTGATGAATTTGGCTGTCAGTACCTAAGAGATGTAACTGTAGACGTTACTTGTGTTTGTCCTACAGCTGCTATTAACTATACTGGCTCTCCTTTTTGTACTTCGGCAGGGGTTCAGGCCGTAGTATTAACGGGTACTGGAGTGTATACAGGAGGAACTTATAGTGCTCCTGCAGGCTTAACAATTAATCCTGCTACTGGAGCAATTACTCCTTCAACCAGTACTGCAGGAACCTATACCGTAACCTATACAATTCCTGCCGGAGGAGGATGTCCGATTACAATTGCGACTACTTCTGTTACGATAGTTGCTCCTCCTATTTTAAGTGTTACTTCTACAACACCTATATGTGCAAATGCTAATGCTGTTTTCAATTTGACAGGAACGGCTAACGCAACAGTTACTTATAATATAAATGGAGGCGCAGCTCAAACCGTGACTTTAAATGGTGCGGGTACTGCTACTGTAACGGTTCCTTCCGTAGTGGCTAATACAACCTTTAATGCTACCTCAATTGCAGCCGCTGGTACCCCAGTAACGGGTAATGGTTTATCTGCTACCGGAGGAAATACACCTGCAAATGCGGTAGGAGCGATTTCAGCTTCCGGAGCTGCGGCAACGGGGGCAAACTGTGCTTTTGTTGATGGGACCAATACAACTTTAACGATAACCCTTCAACATACTGTTCCTGCAGGTACTTCCATTACAATAAGTATCGCAAGAGACTCCAATCCTGGAGCGGTAACTATTTCAGATGGCACAGCTAGCACTACTTTTAACGCAGCTCCTAATGATGTTTTACAATATATTACTTTAGTAACTGGTGTTTCAACAAATACAATTACAATTACCAGAACGGGTGGAATTGTTTGGATTGATGGTATTCAGTATTCTTTTACTCCTCCAGCATGTTCAGCCTCATTAGCTATTTCGAATACGGTTGTTGTTACTCCAGCACCAGTGATCACTCTTACTTCCGCAGCAGCGACAACAAACCAAACCGTTTGTATCAATACTGCAATAGCTAGTATTAGTTATAATATAACCAATGCTACAGGTGCTACCGTTGCGGGCCTTCCTGCGGGGGTGACTGGTACTTATGCA
>NZ_CAMLMK010000163.1 GCF_946481155.1 uncultured Flavobacterium sp. | reverse complement strand
AGGCTGTTGTCCTGAAAAAACAGAACCCGGCACCGTTGGGCCTCCTTGGTAATTATAAGTATCGTAGTAGTTTATGGTAAGTAATTTATAATCATAAGCCGGATCAGGAAACACTTTATTGCTATAAGACAGAGTGTAATTATCTACCTGAAAAGTTCCTCCTGAAACATGCTCCTCGTTAACGAAGGATAAAAGATAGTGGCTGTTCATAGTATTCCTGTCTTGGGCAGAAACCGGTATACCGTTAAACCAACCTGTATAAGCTACCCGGTTAAAAGCATCATATTTGGTAATTAGCCATCCCTTTTCTATGCCTCCAAATGGATTTAAAGCAGGTCCTGTGGCCACTACTCTATCTAAACGATCGTAGACAATGTACTCCCAATCTTTTCCAGGCAGTTTTTTAGCCGCCAGACGATTTCGGTTATCATATTTGTATTGATAGCATAATCCATCAAGCACAGTGTTTGAAATAATATTGCCGGTATCTGCCAAAGGCGGTATAACATAAGCCAGATTTCCATTAGGATCATATACATAGTAAGTGTCATGAGCTATATTTGCATTATAGTTTCGTTTTAAAACTATTCGCCCCTGTTTGTCTTTAAATTCTTCCGTCAGATTATTATTCCCGGAAGTCCAGTTCTCATCTTTAACAATGGTCTTGTAAAGCTTATTCATGCCATAGAATGTCGTACCGTCATCATTATTAAGGGTCGGTTCAAATAACCCATCTGTCGCGTTCCATAAAAGCCCAACCTGATAAAGCTTTACCTCCTGGTCGCTATTGGTTTGATAGGCAAATTTTATAGTGTGATTTCCCATAGACCAATCAGCACCTGGTGCAGCTTGCTCCACTACAATGTTAAGCGGGGAAGCCTGCATTAATTTTTCACTGTAGGGATTTTGGGTATTCTCATAAGCAGCATTATTATAATAACTTAAAACATTGGCATTTGCTGAACTGTTATAATTTAAGCTGGGAGTACTGTTCACATAGGGCAAAAACTCTTTTATATTACGACCGTACTGGTCATACTCAATATGAGAAATAATATCCGTAGATACATCGGATTGCTTATGCGCTACTTTTTGTATTGGACGCCCCAATCCATCATAGTAAACAACTTCTATTGCTGCGTTTGAAGGTGAGGTTACATCAAGGTTACTATTTTGTGACGTAGGTTGTTTATAGGTAATAGTTTTAGTGTAATTCTGATCCGCGCTTTGCGCTAAAGCAAATGCAGGAATTAAGTATATGAGAAAAAATATCTTTTTCATTTCTATAGTAGCTTTAGCGTGCATAATATTTATCAAACTCTTTTAAGACATTACCCTGTTTATCTTTAATTCGAACTAAATAGTGCAAATCCGGATTATACTCGTAGTTAATTTCATCACATTTAGGATCTGTGATTTTCAAAAGCAAATTGGTAACAGGTTCATAAGTATAGACCGTTGTATGCCATCCGTTTGCAGATACATAATAACAAGGGTTAGAAGCTATGTTGGCTGCTATTTCTTCGGAAGGGGCCTCTCCACCTGCGCCCGGCACATAGTTTTCTGCTTTCATAATAACTTGTCCAAGTCCGTTATACCAATACTTGGTTTTACTTCCGTCTGCCAGCGATACTACTGTCGGTCGGCCACTGCCATCATACTCGTGGAAAAAAACTCTATTTTCAAATATGGTATTGGACTGATCCCGCTTATCACTATCGATTCTTTCGGGCAGTATTAATCCGTTAGAACCAATCTCCAAATATTTATAAACGGTTCTCACCCTGTTCACCAGATGAGAATCTTTAATGGTTTCGGTCATAATGGGACTGTTGATAATATTTTTGTTTTTAAGGTCAGCAACCAACTGAATTTGGGAGGAATTTAATCCATCCTGATAAATCGAGTTCGTGGATTGATCCACATAGTAGTTATTAGTCTCTAAAATTAAATTATCACTGGTTGTAGTACTTATCTTTGTAGGTAATCCTGCATAAGTACCGTACTGATAATTTTCGGCGGAAACAATTTTTTTATAAGACGACTCATCAGTAACTCCCACCGGCACCGGATCGATATACTCTATGGTTTCTTTTTTCTGCAACTCGTGTCGCAAAGACGGAATTTTGTATGCACCCAGTGTGTAGTTTGAAATTACGTTAGTTTGAGTTTCTCCGTTATCCAACCATACAATATCAAATTCTTTATTGGCGCTAATATTTCTGATAACTGCCTCCTCACTTGTGGTATAATAGTCAAAATTTTTAAAAAGCACTTTTTTTATAGCATTTCCATCCTTTTTAAAATATTTTTCATGCAGTAATATCCCAGCAAGTGGATGTGGGATATTTACACTTTGCAAAGATTGTTGTGATAACAGCTCCATATGACTTTGCAAAGCCGAGGTAGTTGTACCATTTAGATTGGTATAAATTCTGGAAGCTCCATAATTAGAATACATTGCAAAGCGTTTTTCAATACCTCCATTTTCAAAATTGTCTCCTCCCAAACTAATGGTAACGTTCTCATAGTTCGAATAGTCGGCAGAAGCTTTTGTCGATAATAATGTTCGATAAAGCTTCCACACCTCTTGTGCTGGCGGGGCAAAATTTTCGCAAGCTGGTCCAGCCGTACACAACCCATTATATGTAGAAAACCTATATATGGCAGCATTTTGTTCCCCCGTCAATGGTAAATTAGAAAGATTTATGGGAGCATCGTAGTTTTCAATTGTACTGTAATAATATCTTTTGATATTTTCAGGTTGTCCGTCCTCAGCAAAATCAGTCATTCGCTTTAGTCGAACACCAAAATCATCAACAACCGTATATCCGTCGTTGTAGCTTAATGAAACTAGAGCCTCAAGCGGTATTGGACTAACAGAAGTATATTGATTTAATGGTATAGTGGTAGAATTAATTTGGATTGTAACTCTATAATTGCCATGTTCTACAAACCCGCAGTTAACTACAAAATTCTTCTCATAGATTCCTGCCTCATATCCACCACTTCCCGGATTATACGAATTCATTGCCAATACCTCACTTACAACAATTTCATTAGTATCCATGTTTTCCACGGTCAGTGTAGCCCTTTCATTTTGGCTTGTATAATACGGCGAACCAGTAAAAACATGTGCTCTAAGTTTAACATTAATATCAATCTGCTGCGTTTCATAGACATTAAAAATTCCATAAGGCGGTTCATTCTCCTCAAATCTAGGCACACCGTTTTGTAAAGAGTTTCTTGGGATCCATTCTTCAAAATTTCTATAAGCATCGAAAGAAATTCCCTTTAGATTTTTTTTCTTCGCTTTTCTGCTGGGTTCATACTCAAATTGCGTAAATCCGCCAGACGGATAATAAATTCTATATAAACTACCAAGTACTGCATAATTGAAATCAGGTGCTCTATTAGCAAAATTTTGCAGTCCGTACGGATTGACAGTTAAATTATTTGGAATATTAGTGCTGTTTCCATTTTGTCCATTATAATATCCCCCGTAGTCTTGAGCAAAATCAAACCGGTCTGGCAAACCATCGGGACTATAATATTGAAATTGATAAAGTTCATTTTTTCTTCCAAATTGAGTATCATAGGCCTCTGCTGCTTCCTTATCA
>NZ_CAMLMK010000162.1 GCF_946481155.1 uncultured Flavobacterium sp. | reverse complement strand
GAACACGTGAAGGAAATGACTTGCTTCGTGAGATGCTTGAGTCAGGTATTATCAAATATGGTGAAGATTTCATGCACTCTATGGAAAATGGAGGATGGGATTTATCTAAAGTTGACAAACCGGGAATGAGAGAGTCTAAGGCTACTTTCGTATTCGGTCAGATGAATGAGCCACCTGGAGCACGTGCACGTGTTGCTTTATCAGGATTGTCTATCGCTGAATATTTCCGTGATGGAGCTGGTGAAGGACAAGGAAAAGACGTACTTTTCTTCGTAGACAACATCTTCCGTTTTACACAGGCGGGTTCTGAGGTATCTGCGTTATTAGGACGTATGCCATCTGCGGTAGGTTACCAGCCAACACTGGCAACTGAAATGGGTGCGATGCAGGAGCGTATTACATCAACAAAAACAGGATCAATTACTTCAGTACAGGCGGTTTACGTACCTGCGGATGACTTAACTGACCCGGCGCCGGCTACAACGTTTGCGCACTTAGATGCAACAACCGTATTGTCCCGTAAAATTGCTGAGCTTGGTATTTACCCAGCGGTAGATCCATTGGATTCTACTTCCCGTATCCTTACGCCACAAATTTTAGGAAAAGAGCACTACGACTGTGCACAAAGAGTTAAAGAGATTTTACAGAAATACAAACAATTACAGGATATCATCGCGATCTTAGGTATGGAAGAGTTGTCTGAAGAAGATAAACTATCGGTATCAAGAGCACGTCGTGTACAGCGTTTCCTTTCTCAGCCGTTCCACGTAGCTGAGCAGTTTACAGGTATCCCGGGTGTATTGGTTGATATTAAAGATACTATCAAAGGATTTAACATGATCATCGACGGTGAGTTAGACCACTTACCAGAAGCAGCGTTCAACTTGAAAGGTACCATCGAAGATGCTATCGAAGCGGGACAAAAAATGTTAGCCGAAGCTTAAAAACCAGTTGGCAGTTTACAGTTGTCAGTTTGCAGAAACTTATAACTCATAACTCATAACTCATAATTTTAAAACTATGTTTTTAGAAATAGTATCACCAGAAGCCACATTATTCAAAGGAGAAGTTACTTCGGTATCGGTTCCGGGAGTAAACGGCGAGTTCCAGATGTTGAACAACCACGCGCCAATCGTGTCGTTGTTAGGGAAAGGTAACGTGAAAATCGTTGGTACGGGCTTGAAAATCGCAAAGGAATTTGTGGAAAAATTCAACAAAGTGAACCAGGAAACGTATTTGTTGCCAATCGAATCGGGAACTATCGAAATGAATGACAATAAGATTATTGTTTTAGCCGACTAAGACAGTAGGAAATAAAGAAGAAAGTCCCGAGAAATCGGGACTTTTTTTATATTCAAACCCACAGGAAAACTCTGCTGCTGTAAATTAACAAAGGATTGTGTTTCAAATACAATTTCAATGTTTAAATTTATAGCTTAATTGCGCTGATGAAAAAAATCTTCTTCCATCTTCTGTTCTTTTTCTCGCTAACCGTTTTTTCGCAAAACGAGCAGTTGGCGCAGAATTATTTTGACCGCGGCGAGTTTGAGAAAGCCATCGTGGTCTATGAAGACGTGCTGAAAGCGCAGCCTTATAACTACCAGGCCTTTCTGAAAGCCGTTGCCTGCTACCAGCAGCTAAAGCAATTCGACAAAGCGCAGAAGCTGATTGAATCGCGCATTGACAAGTTAAAACAGGATAACCTGTATGTGGAGTTGGGCTACAATTACCAGTTACAGAAAAATCTGGAAAAAGCAGAACAGTATTACAAGACCGCCCTAGATAAAATCAAGGAAAATCCCAATAACGTTTACGGAATTGCCAACGCCTTCGAGCAGAAAGTGCTTGTAGAAAAAGCCATCCAGGCTTATGAATTGGGAAAAGCCGCGAACCCGAACCTGAATTTCGATTACCAGCTGGCCTTATTGCAGGGACAGTTGGGGAATATGGAACTGATGACGGACAAATTGCTGGATTTTGCTTTTTCCAATCCGATGAACCTTCCTTTGGTGCAGAACCAGCTGACGCGTTTCATGAATGAGGATGCCCAGGAAAATTTCAATACCTATCTTAAAAAAGCTTTATTGCTGCGCACGCAGAAGACCCAGGATATTTTCTGGAACCAGTTCCTGAGCTGGTATTTCGTGCAGCAGAAAGAATACGGCAAAGCGTTTATTCAGGAGAAAGCCATTTTTAAGCGTAGTCCGGATAATTTTTATACCATCATTAACCTGGCGAAACTGGCGATTGATGAAGAAGAGCATGCTACGGCAACCGACATCCTGAATTTCATTTTAGAGAATACGCAGGATCTCGAACTGCAGATGGAGGCACACTACCAGTTGGTTTCCATGGATATCGATAAGGCTACGGCCAAAGAGTATCCGGCTATCAAGGAAAAATTAGATCTTCTTCTGAAAAAATATGGCATTTCCCCGTATTCGCTTCAGCTGCAAAACTTATCTGCCCATTTTGAGGCGTTTTACCTGAAGCATTTCGATTCGGCGAAAGCGATACTGAATAAAGCACTGGAACTTCCGCTGAACAATTACCAAAAGGCGTTAGTGAAAGATGAATTGGCGGGCATATTGCTTCTGGACGAGAAATTCAATCAGGCGATTATCTATTATGCCCAGATTGAAGACGATCTGAAAAACGATGAGATAGGACACCAAGCCAGCCTGAAAATGGCGAAAGCAAGTTATTACAAAGGTGATTTTGAATGGGCACAGCGCCAGTTTAAGGTGCTGAAATCCTCTTCGTCGCAGCTTATTGCCAATGACGCCCTGGAATTGTTCCTGCTCATCAGCGACAATACGGTAGAGGACAGCACCCAGGTCGCGCTGAAGAAATTTTCCCGCGCCGACTTTCTGATGTACCAAAACAAAACGACAGAAGCCTTAAACGGCTTTAAAACGATCCTGGAACAACATAAGGGGCAAAGCATCGAAGACGAAACGCTTCTGAAAATCGGGCAGCTGTATGAAAAGCAAAATGATTTCGCACAGGCTTTAAACTACTTCCGGCAAATTCTCGACAATCACAAGGAAAGCATCTATACCGATGAAGCCCTGTTTTATTCCGCAGAAATCTACAGGAAGCAACTGGCCGATAATGAAAAGGCAAAGGCGCTTTATGAGAAAGTCATCTTCAATCATCAGGACAGTATTCATTTTGTTGATGCGAGGATGAATTACAGGAAATTGCGTGGCGACACGAATTTGTAGTTACAGAAGCAAGAGGCAAGACGGGATAAGTCTTATCCAACAATCTAAAAATCTAACGATCTAACAATCTAAAAATATGATCATATACAACGTTACCATTAATATCCACGAAAGTGTACACGACCAGTGGATGCAGTGGATGCAGCGAAAACACATACAGGATGTCCTGAACACGGGGAAATTCACCGCTGCGCGCTTAGTTAAAGTTTTAGTGGAGGAGGAAATGGGTGGGATGACGTATTCCGTTCAGTTCACTGCCGAATCAAAAGAAATGCTGCAGCGTTATTACGAAGAAGATGCACCGGCACTTCGTGAAGAAGGGCGCCAACTTTTCGGAGACAAAATGCTGGCCTTCCGAACGGAACTGGAACTGATTTCGGATTTTCAAACAGCGTAAGAAGCAGAAGGCAGAA
>NZ_CAMLMK010000161.1 GCF_946481155.1 uncultured Flavobacterium sp. | reverse complement strand
TAAGCGGATTGGAAACTTTGGCGGAGATAAAAGAGAAAAAATCAGCCACACCGGTAATCATGATTACAAAAAGTGAGGAAGAATACATCATGGAAGAAGCCATCGGTTCCAAAATAGCCGACTACCTGATCAAACCGGTCAACCCAAATCAGATATTGTTGAGCTTAAAGAAAAACCTCGATCATTCCCGTTTGGTATCCGAAAAAACTACGCTGGATTACCAAAAGGAGTTTCGTAAAATAGCAATGGAAATGGCAATGGTCAATTCCTATGAAGAATGGGTAGAGTTATACAAAAAGCTAATTTTCTGGGAAATAGAATTGGAAAATATTGAAGACCAAAGCATGGTAGAGATATTGGAAAGCCAAAAACTGGAAGCCAATTCACAATTCGGTAAATTCATCGAGAAGAACTATGAGAAATGGTTCGCCTCAGAAGAAAACCGTCCTTACTTGTCGCATGAAATCTTCCGTAAGCTCGTAGTGCCGGAAATCCGCAAAAAAGACATGCCTATTCTATTCGTAGTTATCGATAATTTACGCTACGACCAATGGAAAGCCTTCGAAAGCGTAGTGAACAATCATTACAAACTCGAAAAAGAAACCAGCTATTTTGCTATTTTACCAACAGCTACCCAATATGCCCGTAATGCAATCTTCTCAGGATTAACACCTTTGGAGATGGAAAAAACGCTGCCGCAATACTGGAGAAATGATACCGATGAAGGCGGAAAAAACATGTTCGAAGGCGAATTCCTGACGGAACAGCTAAAACGTTTACGCATCGATATCAAACAGGAATATTATAAAATTACCAATTTCAAAGACGGCAAGAAACTGGTAGATAACTTCAAGGGTTTAAAAGGAAATGATCTTACGACGATAGTATATAATTTCGTAGACATGCTCTCCCACGCCAAAACAGAAATGGATGTGGTAAAAGAATTGGCTTCGAATGACAAGGCTTACCGATCACTGACATTAAGCTGGTTCCGAAACTCTCCATTATTGGAGATTATTCAGCAGGCTCAGCAAATGGGCTTCAAGCTGATCCTCACAACAGATCACGGGACTATCAACTGTAAAAACCCTTCAAAAGTAATTGGTGACAAGCAAACAAGCTTAAACTTGCGTTATAAAACCGGCCGAAGCCTTACATATGAAGATAAAGATGTATTTGCAGTCAGAGATCCTAAAAAAATAGGCTTACCGGCAATAAACATGAGCAGTTCGTTCATTTTCGCCAAGAACGATTTATTCCTGGCCTATGTGAATAATTATAACCATTATGTAAGCTATTACCGTAACACCTACCAGCATGGCGGTATTTCTTTAGAAGAAATGATTGTGCCTTTCTTGGTTTTCAATCCAAAATAGGTATATTTGGTTTGTAAAATTCTTACAACCAAATAATTTATGGAAATTACGTTCACTCTTGAAGAGATTCAGGAGGTAGTCAGACAAATATTTGCCAACAGTATAAAAAAGGTGGTGACTTTCCACGCCGATATGGGCGTGGGAAAAACCACTCTCATTAAAGCCATCGTGCATTACCTTGGCGTTCAGGGGATGACCTCCAGTCCTACTTTCTCACTCGTAAACGAATACCACGCGCTAAACGGCGAACCTGTTTACCACTTCGATTTATATCGCTTAAATTCCGAGGAAGAAGCCTATGATATGGGTCTGGATGAGTATTTTTATTCAGGCTATTGGTGTTTTATAGAGTGGCCCGAAAAAACCCCAAACCTTATTCCGCTGGACCATACTTCCATAAATATTAAACTCCTGCCTAACGGAAAACGTCATTTGACTGTAAAATGATGGTATATTTTCTTAAAATTTCGTAATTTGTAGCCAATTCACACAACTAAAGCATGTCAATAACACCTTTTTCAAAGCATCAGTTACTTCCCCAGGAAGAGAAGTTAGAAATAGAAAAGCACAAGAGCGAGCTTTTTATCGGAATACCGAAAGAGACATCCTACCAGGAACGCCGAATCTGCCTGACGCCCGATGCTGTAAATTCACTTACGTCCCATGGCCACAGAGTCCTGATGGAAGCCAATGCCGGTGCCAGTGCGAGTTATTCCGACAAAGAGTACAGTGATGCAGGTGCCGAAATAACAAAAGATCCCAAAAAGGTATTCAGTTGCCCGATGATCCTCAAAGTAGAACCACCTACGCTTGAGGAAATCGAAATGATGAACCCGCAAACAATACTAATTTCAGCCATCCAGCTCAAGACCCAAAAGAAAACTTATTTTGAAGCTTTAGCAGCCAAAAGAATTACTGCCCTGGCATTCGAGTTTATAAAAGACGAAGACGGCTCCTATCCTGCCGTGAAATCCCTTAGTGAAATTGCAGGCACCGCTTCCGTTTTAATCGCCGCCGAATTAATGATCAATCAATCCGTAGGCAAAGGATTATTACTTGGAAATATTACAGGTGTTCGCCCAACAGAGGTCGTAATCTTAGGCGCAGGCACTGTTGCAGAATACGCCGCAAGAACTGCTATAGGCTTAGGCGCCAGCGTAAAAGTATTCGACAATTCCATTACAAAACTTCGTCGTTTACAGAACATGCTAAACCAACGTATTTTCACTTCAACCATACAGGAAAAATCATTACTGAAAGCCTTACGTCGCTGTGATGTGGCTATTGGAGCGATGCGCGGTAAAAACCGTACCCCGGTCGTAGTTACAGAAACAATGGTAGAACACATGAAGAAAGGCGCCGTGATTGTAGATGTCAGCATCGACACAGGCGGCTGCTTTGAAACTTCAGAAGTAACTACGCACGAGAAACCAACATTCATAAAAAACAACGTAATTCATTATTGCGTACCAAATATCCCGTCGCGCTATTCTAAAACGGCTTCTATGTCAATCAGTAATATTATTACTCCTTCCCTGCTAAAAATCGCAGACGATGGTGGAATAGAAAGCGCAATTCGTTGCGATAGAGGACTTAAAAACGGAGTATATTTCTATCATGGCATCTTAACGAACAAGTCCATCGCCGACTGGTTTAATATTTCATACAGAGACATAAACCTGATTGTATTTTAGTTGCCAGTAGCCGATTGTTTGCTTACTTTTGCAGCAAATTAAACTACTATGAAACTTGTACATCGTTTAGCCTATTATCTTTTCGGTCTGCTTTTAGGCGGAATGTTCCTGGTATTCTTCTTCCAAAAAAAGAAGACAGAGTTTTGCTATATGCCGAATTGCAGGGTTTTAAAAGATTTGAGAAGCAAACCAATTACCTATTCCAAAGAAGCAGAAGCCAAATTGAAGGAGAAATGGGTAACCATAGAAGACATCAAGAACTGTTTACAATATGGCGATGTAGATTTCGACAAAAGTAATATCGCTTACGAAAATGGAAAGCTATACATCATAGAAGGCAAAAACACTAAGGATGAAGAAATTACTGTGGAAATGGTCAACTACTCCGAAAGAGTAGTCTTGAAAGACATAAAAAAACAGTAAAAAAAGTTACAAAATCCTTGTATAATCAATTTCCTGATGTATATTTGCACACGCAATCAGGATAACTGAAAGCAACTTATTGGGGCGATTAGCTCAGCTGGTTCAGAGCATCCCGATTCTATCGGGAGCGGTCGGGGATCACAAAGAATAAAAAATATTGGGGCGATTAGCTCAGCTGGTTCAGAGCACCTCGTTTACACCGAGGGGGTCGGGGG
>NZ_CAMLMK010000160.1 GCF_946481155.1 uncultured Flavobacterium sp. | reverse complement strand
CCTTAACATATTTGATTATAAAATAGATTGCAATTACCAGCAAAAGTAAAAGCAAATAATAAGTCATCTGGAAGTGATTCGCATTGATTTCAAAAGCAGCTGCTGCCATCGTCAGTAATCCGCCGACAATATATCTTTTTCTGTAAACCAAAATAACTCCGGCTATTACCATTGGCATATAAGCAATAGCGTGCGCCTTGGCATTATGTCCGACTCCAAGAATAATTATCATATAAGTAGAAAAACCGAAGGCAAGTGCTCCGAAAAACGCCTTGAGATTGTCGACTTTTAAAGCTTTCAGCAAAATAAAAAAGCCAATAAAATATAAGAAAAGATAATCAGCAGGTCGCGGTAAAAAGCGAATCAGATTATCCAATTGCTTGATGTAATTGTGCGGATAATTTGCTCCCAGCTGATACGTTGGCATTCCTCCAAAAGCACTGTTGGTCCAATAAGGCTCATCACCAGTTACTTTTCTAAAGTCGTTTTGTTCTTTTGCCATTCCAGTGTATTGGGCAATGTCGCTTTGGTATACTTTCTTACCCTGCATTACCGGATAAAAATAAAGAAGCGAAACAACAATAAAGCCGAAAACGACTAAGAGGTAAGGATAAATCTTGTTCAGGTTTTTCATGGTAAGATTGCTCAATTAGCTTAAAAATCAGGCTAAAATAACAATAAAAACCCTTTAAAAAAAGAAAACGAATAACTTGGCTGCTATTCGTTTTATTTAAAACTATTCAATTTCTTCAAAATCAATGTACTCGCCTACTTTCTTCTTCTCCTGAGGTTTTTCAAAATTAGAAGCCTGTTGCTGATTTTGCTGTGCCTGTTGTTGCTGTTGCTGATAGTGTTGCTGTTGTTGCTGAAAATTCTGTCCGGCTTTTTTTACCATTTCCTGAAAAAGGTACGGCGCCAGCAATCGCATTACGAATTTTAAAGCGTAAAAAATTACAATTATCCAAAGCAGTGTTCTCAGAAGCCCACTAAAAGAAGCCATTTCCATAGTCAATAAATTTTGTCAAATTTAAGCAAAGCTACATTTAAAAATAAAATGAGATTCTTAAAATAATAATAAATTAACTATTTTTGGAAAGCTATTAATCAACAGAATCTAATTTTACGTATACACCATGCACCAACTGAAAACGAAACTCCTTGGTTTTTTACTGTTTACGACAGGAATTGCCTTTGCTCAATATACCGATGAAATCAACTCTAACCGTCCGGGAAAATCTTTTGGAGCTTACTCTATCGGAAAAACTGTGATTCAGGCAGAGACCGGTATTTATTATATCAAAGAAAAACATGACTTGCTGGACTATGAAGTAAAAGGTTTCGGACTGGATCTGGCCCTTCGCTACGGAGCGCTGTTGGAACAGTTGGAGTTTATAGCCGAAATGCAGTACCAGACGGACAACTATTCTTCTCCTTATTTGGATGAGAAACGAAATGGATTCAAGCAACTTACTGTAGGCGCAAAATACCTTGTTTACGATCCATGGAAAAATTACAAGGAAAAAGTGAATGTTTACAGCTGGAAAGCCAATAAAAAATTTAAATGGAGAAAGTTACTGCCAGCGGTTGGTGTTTATGCAGGTGCGAATTTTAATGTAGGGGACAATCCGTATACTTTTCCGACGGATCCGAAATTCAGTCCGAAGGTGATGGTATTGCTGCAGAATCACTTCGGTAACAAAACCGTTTTAACCACCAACATCATCGCAGATAAGTTCATTACTGACTATCCTTCCTACGGATATATTCTGACCTTAAGCCGTGCAGTAGGCGAGAAAACATCTGTATTTATTGAAAATCAAGGCTATAAAAGTGATTTTTATGCCGACAGTATTCTGCGTGGCGGAGCTGCTTACCTTTTAAAGAAAAACATGCAGATCGATGCGTCCATTGGAACAAATATTAAAGACACCCCTTCAATACTTGGCGGTGCCATCGGATTCTCATGGCGTTTTGATAAAAGCTACAAGCCTATCGAAATCGAAGGCGGTAAAGAAGTGAAAGGTGCCACGAAAGGCAAAAAAGCAGAAATGGAGAAGAAAAAACGCGCTGACGAAGTACAATAATTATGATTACAATTAAAGAAGTAAGTTCCAAAAAAGAGCTTAAAGACTTTGTGCTTTTCTCTTTTGAACTGTTTAAGAATAACCCTTACTGGATCCCACCAATCATTGCTGATGAACTCGAAAGTTTTGACCGTACTAAAAACCCGGCATTCAAAAATGCAGATGTTCATTTCTATTTAGCATATAAAGACAATAAAATTGCAGGTAAGATCGCTGTTATCATTAATTGGGATGAAGTAAATCTTTTGGGTAAAAAGAAAGTACGCTTTGGCTGGTTTGATGCAATAGACGACATTGAAGTTACAAAAGCCTTACTCGAAAAGGCATATGAATTCGGACGAACACATAACATGGATCATATTGAAGGGCCAATGGGCTTCTCCAACCTGGACAAAGTTGGGGTTTTAACGGAAGGTTTTGACGAATTAGGCACGATGATTTCCTGGTACAGCATGCCTTACTACAAGGAGCATTTTGAGCAATTAGGCCTTGTTAAGGAAAAAGAATATATCGAAAGTGATTTCACCATGGATGCCATCAATCCGGAACCTTTCCAGCGCGCAAGCAAAATGGTTAAGGAACGTTACGGACTTAAAGTACTCAATTTCACTAAATCGGAACAAGTGATGCCTTATGTGGATAAGATGTTTGATTTATTCAACGAAACCTACTCTGCTTTGCAATCCTTTGTTGCCATAAATGAGGAAACAAAAAACTATTTCAAAAAGAAGTACATCGGTTTCATCAATCCGGAATACATTAAGTTCATTATGGATGCTAATGATAACATGGTTGCTTTTACCATCGTAATGCCTTCCTTTGAAAAAGCACTTCAAAAAGCTAAAGGAAAACTATTCCCTTTCGGATTCATCCATTTATTACGGGCAAAGAAAGAGACGGATGCAGTTGTATTTTATCTGATTGGCGTACATCCTGACTATCAGAATAAAGGCGTAACGGCGATTGTTTTTGATGAATATTATAAAGTCTTTAAAGAGAAGAAAATCAAGAAATTCATCCGTACGCCGGAATTGGAAGAAAATCATGCGATGCACAATCTTTGGAAAAACTTCAATCCGCGTATTCACAAAAGAAGAAGAACGTACCGAAAAGATCTTTAGATTATTAGATCGTTAGATAAAAAAAGGGACAACCAATTAGGCGTCCCTTTTTATTTTTATAGTTGCTTTAGAAATTAATCTGCGGTAACGTCTACGGTTGTTTTTTCTGCTATCGCTTTGTAAGTACCGTTTACCAGTTTCTCACGAATCGCTTCAAATGCTGATAACGTTTCATTAATATCCTGCATAGTATGCGAAGCCGTTGGAATCATACGCAATAAGATGATTCCTTTCGGGATAACCGGATACACAACGATAGAAAGGAAAATATGGTAGTTCTCACGTAAATCATTCACCATCACCATCGCTTCCGGAATAGAACCTTCAAGATAAACCGGTGTAATACAAGTATTTGTATCACCAATATTGAATCCTTTTTCTTTTAATCCGCTTTGTAATGCATTCACGTTCTCCCAAAGTTTGTCTTTAATTTCAGAAGAGTTACGTAACAATTCCAAACGTTTCAGTGAGCCGATAGTCTGGATCATTGGCAATGCTTTTGCAAACATTTGCGAACGAAGGTTGTATTTTAAATAATCGATAATGCTCTGATCAGCCGCTACGAAAGCTCCGATATTCGCCATCGATTTTGCGAATGTAGAGAAATAAACATCAATTCCATCCTGGCAGTTTTGCTCCTCACCTGCTCCAGCTCCTGTTTTACCAAGTGTTCCGAAACCGTGCGCATCGTCAACCAACAAACGGAAATTGTATTTTT
>NZ_CAMLMK010000159.1 GCF_946481155.1 uncultured Flavobacterium sp. | reverse complement strand
ATGGCAACAGCAAATAAAAATTTATCCAATTACGATAAAAACACAATCCCAAATGCGAAAGATTTTCGGTTTGGGATTGTTGTTTCAGAATGGAACGATAAAATTACGGAAGGATTATATTCCGGAGCCGAAGCAGCACTTTTAGATTGCGGTGCTTTGCCCGAAAATATTATCCGCTGGAATGTTCCCGGAAGTTTCGAGCTGGTATATGGCGCGCAGCGCATGATTGTTACCCAGGAAGTGGATTGCGTAATCACGATCGGATGTGTCATTAAAGGGGAAACAATGCATTTCGAATTCGTTTGCGAAGGTGTTACCCAAGGCATTAAGGATTTGAACGTACAAACAGATGTTCCGGTGATTTTCTGTCTGCTAACCGATAATAACGAGCAGCAGTCCATCGACAGAAGTGGCGGAATTCACGGAAACAAAGGAACAGAAGCTGCAATCGCAGCTATCAAAATGGCTGATTTAAGACGTATGACAAATCAGTAAAATACCTTTAAAAAATAAAATAAGGAAAAACC
This sequence comes from uncultured Flavobacterium sp., assembly GCF_946481155.1. Next base: position 3,440 of record NZ_CAMLMK010000159.1, on the reverse strand, counting down.
TACTTTAGATGAGTAGGTTTTTTTATTTTTTTATGATTTCTTAAACGATAAAAGCCAAGAGTTTTTCGTTAAATTTGTAGACATACGTTTCACTAAGCCATAAACATAAACTTTTTTAATGTCGAGTATAATTCAATTACTTCCTGACCACGTTGCCAACCAGATAGCCGCCGGAGAAGTCGTTCAGCGACCCGCTTCCGTGGTTAAGGAATTGGTGGAGAATGCGGTTGATGCAGGCGCTACCGAAATCAAGCTGATTATAAAAGATGCCGGGAAAACCCTGATTCAGGTTATCGACAACGGAAAAGGCATGTCGGTTACCGATGCGCGTTTGTGTTTTGAACGTCATGCCACTTCCAAAATCCGTCATGCGGAAGATTTGTTTTCCCTTCATACTAAAGGTTTTAGAGGTGAGGCCCTGGCATCCATTGCGGCTATTGCCCATGTGGAAATGAAAACGAAGCAGGAGCAGGAAGAATTAGGTACGCACATTGTAATTGAAGGCAGTAAGTTTGTGTCCCAAGACGTTGCGGTTTTACCGCGGGGCACTTCATTTTCAGTGAAGAACCTGTTTTTTAATATTCCGGCGAGGCGCAATTTCCTTAAATCGGAAACCGTTGAATTCCGCCATATTGTAGATGATTTCCAGCGTGTCGCTTTGGCACATCCTAATATTCATTTCCTGTTGCTTCATAACGGCAGCGAGATGTTTAATCTTCCCCAATCGAATTTACGCCAGCGTATCGTGAATGTCTTTGGAGCAAAAACCAACGAAAAATTGGTTCCGGTTAACGAAAGTACGGAGATTGTAGGCATTCAGGGATTTGTGGGGAAACCCGAATTTTCTAAAAAGAACAGAGGCGAGCAGTTTTTTTTCGTCAACGACCGGTTTATAAAGAGTCCGTACCTGCACCATGCGATTATGGCAGCTTATGAAGGTTTGCTGAAAGACGGAAGCCAGCCGAGTTATTTCTTATACCTCGATGTTCCTCCGCATACCATAGATATCAACATCCATCCGACGAAAACGGAAATCAAGTTTGACGACGATCAGGCATTGTATGCGATTTTACGTTCTTCGGTGAAACACAGTTTAGGGCAATTTAATGTGGCTCCGCTACTGGATTTCGAAAGGGATGCTTCATTGGATATTCCTTATGATTACAGGGATAAAGAAAGTGAAACGCCATTAATTCAGGTGGATGCTGATTTTAACCCGTTTGCTGCTGAAAAACCTTCCAGGGCTTTTGCGTCTTCTTCGGAGCGTTCCTCTTCTTTTGCTTCCGCGTATAAAAAACAGGAAAATAATGGCAGTTGGGAAAGTCTTTACGTAGGCTTGAAAACCGCTGCGGAAGAAATCGATGTAAGCGAAATCCAATTTGAAAGCGAAGAAGTCACCGGGTCGCTTTTCGGAGAGAATGAAGTAGAAACATCTGGTAACAGAACGTATCAGATTCAGAAAAAATATATCGTTAGCCCTATCAAATCGGGAATGATGATTTTATATCAGGAACGCGCTCATCAGCGGATTCTATACGAACAGTTTCTGACCAATATTACCATGCACCATGCTGCGAGTCAGCAATTGCTGTTTCCGTTGGAATTACATTTTTCGCAGTCGGAAATGGCCATGATAAAGGAATTACGATCTTCATTGGAGAATACGGGCTTTGTTTTTGATGCGATGACATCAGAAATTCTTGTTATTTCCGGATTGCCTGTCAATGTTGCGGAGAGCGAGGTAAATGTGCTTCTGGAAGAATTGATTCAGGATTTGCAGGGCGAGCTTCCGGAGAGCAGTTTCAGCCAGAGTGACCGGATTGCAAAATCAATGGCGCGAAGCCTCTCGGTGAAAACCGGTGCTTATCTGACCGAAAAAGAACAGGAAAGCATCGTAAATACATTATTTGCCTGCAAAGACCCGAATGTTTCACCATTTAATAAACCAACTTTCATAACGATGGGTGTGGAAGATCTGGACAAACGTTTTGCCTTATGATGAACATGACCGAAACCGTTAAGCAGTTGATCATTATCAACGTTATCTTTTTTGTGGGAGCGCAGTTTATTCCGGCGACCTATGATTTTCTGTCTTTGTTTTATTTTGAAAGCCCTAATTTCAAGTTTTGGCAACCGATTACGCATATGTTTATGCATGCTCCAATGCCAAATCTGATGCATATTTTCTTTAATATGTTTGCACTGCTTTCCTTCGGGAGCGCGCTGGAGCATTTTTGGGGTGGGAAAAAGTTTCTCTTTTTTTATATTTCCTGCGGATTGGGCGCAGCGGCTTTGCATTCGGCGGTGAATTATTATGAGATACATTCACTATTGGATCAGGTTTCGAATCTTAATCTTACGCAGGCCGAAATCCAAATGCTTCTGGACATGGATCACAGAAGTATTTTCGATGAAAATGGTCGTATGATGACGGGAGAAGTAAAAACAGTTTTAGATCGGGTTAATTGTACTCAGGAGCAGTTTAATATTATAGATGAAGCTTCTCGGATTTTTCAGGGGAGAGCATTGGGTGCTTCCGGAGCCATTTACGGATTGTTGGTGGCTTTTGCCTTTATGTTTCCTGATGCCGGACTGGCGTTACTGTTTATTCCGATTCCTATCAAAGCAAAATATTTTGTGCCTGCATTATTGTCGCTGGACTTATATTTAGGTGTTTCAGGAAATTCCATTTTCGGAGGTGGGAGCGGGATAGCTCATTTTGCACATATTGGAGGAGCATTAATCGGCTTTATCATGATGTGGTACTGGAAGAAAAATCAGTTTAATAAAAATCGTTGGAATTAGGGTTATGAATATTATAGAAGATCTTAAATTACAATACAGAACCGGTGGCGTTACTCAGCAACTCATATTTTGGAATGTGGGAATCGGGTTAGCATTTTTTATTATAAGAGCATTTGCCCCGGCTGTTTTTCAATTTGTGATTGACTGGATATGCCTTCAGTCTGTTTTGTCGGAAGCTATTATCAGACCGTGGACATTCATTACTTACGCTTTTCTTCATGCGGATTTCTGGCATTTGCTGTTCAACATGATCGTTCTGAATTTTGCAAGCCGGCTGTTTCTTACTTATTTCACACAGAAGCAATTCTTCGGGTTATATTTGCTGGGTGCAATTTTTGCTGGGTTGGTTTTTGTTCTGACGGATTTGTTTCTTCAGAATGGTACTTTCCTGGTAGGTGCTTCCGGTGCTATAATGGCTGTATTGATAGCTGCGGCTACCTATTCGCCTCTTTCAGAAGTTCGTTTACTATTAATTGGGAATGTAAAGCTTTGGCATATTGCCGTTGTGTTGTTGATTTTAGATTTAGTTCAAATTCCTATAAGTAATACAGGTGGGCATCTGGCGCATATTGGCGGGGCACTTTTCGGCTTTTTGTTTATCAGATTATTGTTAAACGGAACCGATTTAAGCAAAA
>NZ_CAMLMK010000158.1 GCF_946481155.1 uncultured Flavobacterium sp. | reverse complement strand
AAGGGGAAGAAATTTGTAAGCCTTAATCGATTTGTGCATTTGTGAAATTAAAATAATTATTTAAAAATCAAAAATCGAACATTATGAAATCAATTATCTGTTTATTAGTTATGTTAGGCCTCAGCTTAACGGGTTATTCTCAAGAAAAAGGCAGCGAGGATGCGATGGAATCCAAAAAACTACCTGAGATTGTAATTAAAAGAGCTGGCGACGACTTTTCCGTGTATCTTCCAGAGTACGAAAGTAAAGATGCCAAAATCAAAGCATTACAGGAGTCTTTTATTGCCTATGATCTAGGTAAAGATTATGAAGGGTTTGAAAATTATCTGGTAACCATGAAAGTTAAAGATGGCTCATTGGTAGCTACTTATAATGAAAATGGTAAACTAACCCGAGTTGTTGAGAAATATGATAACGTAAAACTGCCTATGGACGTGGTTTACGGTGTTTATAGAAAATATCCTGGCTGGAAAATCGTCAATGACCGTTATCTTTATTCTCAGGAAGATGGAGACGTAACCAAAAAACAATACAATTTGAAGCTTACTAAAGATAAAGAAACTAAGAAAATTGTAGTGAACTCAAAAGGTGAAATACTTAAAGGTTAAATTATTATAGAAGGTATACTCTTATAAAAGAAGAAAGCTGTCAGATGACAGCTTTTTTTATTCGGTGAAGTCGAGATCACGGTTATGGGTCTCTTCTATAGTTACTGTCGAGTAAATGCCAAGTGAGAAGGCAAAGAAACCAACGATCGCCGCGGCAAAAATCACTCCGTTGTTCACTTTTAAACCATCGAAGGCCAGAAGCATTACCGGAACTAAACCGCGGACCATATTGGGAATTGTAGTTGTGGCCGTGCTGCGGATGTTAGTCCCAAACTGTTCCGAACCTACCGTTACAAACATCGCCCAGTAACCTGTACCCAATCCCAGCCAGGCACAATAGAAATAATACATATTCTCTGATTTATTTCCGGTGAAAAGCATCAGGATAATACCCACCAACGTAAACAGCATCATATAAAGAATAGCTTTCTTTCTCGAATGGAGCCAATGTGAAATAAATCCGCTGGCGAAATCTCCAGCTGATATTCCGATGTAAGCCCACATAATTGCTTTTCCCGGTGTGATGGACTTAATGCCCATGACCGGTGCAAACTGATTGGCCATAACAGCAAGAATTCCAATGCAGAACCATGTCGGCAAACCTATGGCAATACACTTCATGTATTTTATAAAACGATCTTTATTGGTGAAAAACGAAAAGAAATTCCCTTTCTTAACATGATGGGAATGCTTAATGTCGTTGTAAATACCTGATTCGACTACGCTTACACGAAGTAACAATAACAAAAGTCCTAAACCTCCTCCAATGAAATAGGCAATGGTCCAGTCTCCCGCCAATTCTACCGTTAATTGGGCTACCACAGCACCTAATAATCCGAAGCCTGCCACGATAGAAGTTCCAATAGCCCGCAATTGTTTTGGTAAGGATTCCGAAACCAAAGTAATTCCGGCGCCTAATTCTCCGGCAAGTCCGATTCCGGCAATAAAGCGAAGTAGGGCATAGGCAGTGGTTTTATCATCAAAAGGCATTTGCGGCAGGAATCCACAGGCGATATTTGCTAAAGAATATACCAAAATAGAACCGAAAAGTACAGATAAACGTCCTTTTTTATCACCCAAAACACCCCAAAGAATTCCGCCTAGTAACAAGCCAACCATTTGGAAATTTAAAATCATAGTTCCTGCAGTATCAACATTTAAGTGCATGTCTTCCAAACTGGGAATACGCACAATTCCAAAGAGCAGCAAATCGTAGATGTCTACAAAATAGCCTAAGGCGGCGACAATTACAGGAAAGGAAAACAGATGCTTTAATTTTTGCTGACGGGTGAATTCTTTCATTTTGGTTTTTGGTTTGGAGTCCAAAAATAGAAAAATAAATGTTTTGACCCGATTACTGAGAAAGGAATCATGTTTTTTGCAGCATCTTTTTTATTTTGGAGGCAATCTCTTCGGAATAAAATTGAAGCGCACCGATATGGTATTTATCAACCTGATAAAATTCTTTGGGTTCGTTGGCGTTTTCAAAGATGCGTTCTCCCATATAATAAGGAATACGACGGTCTTCAGTGCTGTGGATGACTAACAGCGGCTTGCGATACTTTTTGATTTCTTTTTTGGAGCTGTAATGTTCCCGTACGAAGATTTTTCCCAGCACCGGAACGGATTCGGAGGCGATATCCCTGTGTGAAGAGAATGCACCTTCGATAACCAGCGCATCGATATCGTTTTGTTTTTTGGCACCTACCGCTGCCGCGAGGTTGCCTCCAAGTGATTGTCCGTAAACCACTAGTTTGGTGCCGTTGATTTCCTTTCTGGTTTTAAGATAATCGAGAGCAGACAATGCGTCGGTCAGAACGTTCTTGCGGGTTGCCTTACCCTCTGAGAGACCGAAACCGCTATAGTCGAAGGTGAAAATCTGAAAGCCCTGCTTTAGCAAAGGGGAAATAGCCTGATGATGAAAGTAGATGTTCCTGGAGCTGCCGTGCAAATGCAACAGCGTAATGGCAGGAACCATGTTTTTTGGTTTTAAGAACCAGCCGTTGAGTTTGTTGCCGTTTTTGCTGGTAAAAATAACACTTTCAATAGTGTAATCGTATTCAATTTCTTTATTCCCTGTTTTAATGGAAAGCGGCTGGTAGGTTTTGGGATCTATCCGCACATCAATATCTTCATGATAGGTTCGGATTTTGAAGCTGGCAGCTTTGCTGTCTATTTTTCCGGGATAAAGAAAAGCGTTATTAAACGCACAGGAACTCAGCAAAAAAGAAACCAACAGTACTACTGCAGCGGTTTTACATTGATAAATGTCTTGAAGAAAAGCAGTTTTCTTTGTTTTCATACTATGCGCCACCATCAGAAAATTCTTTGGATAAGTGAATTTAAATGAAAAGTTTAGAATTCGCAAATGAAAAATACAAAACACAAAGCAAACAAGTTATGAAATACTGATTTTGTGTACGACCATTCCCAAATAGCCCTGATTGGAGCGGCGCCATGCAGAGCGGAAAGCAGGTATAAGGATGGCAAAAAAACTTAGGCATTCGCTCCCAATAAAAATACGTGAACGGTTTGAAAAACCTCAGGTACACTTGAGAGGAATAAAGCGGGTTTTTGGAAGTTGGTGAAAATCACGTATTTATACGCATTTTCTCACGGTTTGTCTTTACTATTTTTGAAATGTTGATAGTGAAGCTCAGAAATCACTCAAAAAAACGGGGCGTACTTCCGAAAGCCTTAAGTAGGAAACCAACTTTTAAATCTAACTATTATGTCTTATCCATTAGTTAACATTTCCAATTCAACTAATTTTATCGTTTCAGGTACTGTTTCTTATGCAAGTATTTTTTGTTCGAACGATAATTACAGTGTAACACCTAATACTTCATGGCAAGCTTCAAGCCGCGGCGTTTGTTTGCTAACAGAAGTTTCCGCAACGGTTAAAACTCCTCAAGGTGATATCGTGGCAACACCGTATACATCCTCCGGTACTTCTTACAGTCAATTTGCAATTATCCAAACGGGGCCTTCTTCCTTTGAAGTAACAAGACGTGTAAGTTTATCTGAAAAAGAAGAAATTCCTGCAGATTATGTTGAACCAATGGAAATGCAGAAATAATCAAGACAACTCTTGAATGATTTTTTAAAAGAATTTGACCTCTTCTATTTTTTAGAAGAGGTTTTTTTTTGTGAACCACTTTGGAGGTTACAGCTTCTAAAAATTTTAAGTCACAGATTACACGGATTTCACAGATTAATTTGGGTTAATCTTTAAATCTGTGGCAAAAATATATAAGCATTCCAGCCGCCACCGACTTTATAAATTTGCAAGCAAAACCTATGGACTGGGAGTTTATAGTGGTATGGTTAAAAAAATGCCTGACCGATTTTGAAAAACCCGTCAGGCACTAACCAAAAAACT
>NZ_CAMLMK010000157.1 GCF_946481155.1 uncultured Flavobacterium sp. | reverse complement strand
ACCTCACTCGAAAAGGATGAGGCATATTACAAAAATTGGTTAAGGTCCATGAAGTATCTTGTGGCAGTATATCCTATTGCCAAAGACTCGCTAAAATCCTACTTTCCAAACGAAGACTACACCTCCCAACAGGTAGACAGTCTATACAATAAACATAAGAAGAACGATAAAACGTATTGGCAGCACAGAGACGACAACGACAGGGATCTTACAGCACTGTTGTATACGATGAAAATGCATTTAGACCATAAAAGATCATTTAGCGACTTACAGGCAGTGGAAACTTACGTCGAAGCAACGCTGGATAAGAATTTAAATCTCGCCTACGATGAAAGAGTGGTGCTCGGCGACAATCCCCAGAAACTTGAAAAAGGATACGGAAACAACAAAGTAAGCTCGACAGTCAATGGTGTAATGTCCATCGAAGGGCATAGTTCCAAAGTGTCCGGGGTTATTGCAGCCAATCGCGACAACAAAAAAGGGATTAAAGGGTTTTCCCAAAACATAAAGATAATGCCGTTGCATATCTGTACCAATGCAGACGAACACGACAAGGACATCGCCATGGCAATACGCTACGCCGTTGATAATGGCGCGAAGGTGATCAATATGTCTTTCGGCAAGGAGTTTTCCCTACACAAGGAATGGGTAGACGAAGCATTGAAATACGCCGAAAGCAAAGAGGTGTTAGTAGTGCACTCCGCAGGGAACAGTAGTTTAAACACCGATGAGACTCCAGCGTACCCCAACGATTACAGCTATGATGGTTTACCCGAAGTCAGCACCAACTTTATCACCGTAGGTTCCGTGACGGCTAAAGCAGACAGTACATTAGTCTCCGCTTTTTCAAATTACGGTAAACAGAACGTCGATCTATTTGCACCGGGAGATAAGATCTACACCACCTTTGCAGGGAATAGTTACGATTACGATTCCGGGACTTCCTTAGCCGCACCCATGGTATCAGGAACGGCAGCATTACTCTGGATGTACTATCCCAACCTAACCATGAAGGAAGTCAAACAGATCATCCTGGTGTCCGGAACAGCCTACGACCTGGAAGTGATATTGCCCGGAACAAAAGACAAAAAAGTACACTTTTCCGAATTGTCAAAAACAGGCAGGGTGCTAAATGTTTATAATGCGATGAAGCTGGCTGAGAAAGTGAGTAAGAAGTAAACGCTGCTGCAGAAAGTCTACTGACTTTGAACGCTATTTAAGAATGTAAAAAAACTACAACTTTTTTAGGGTTGTAGTTTTTTTGTTTTTCTTCTATTTGTGGGCACGGATTACTTCGTCAGTTCGGCTAAGGCCTCGGGTGCAAATCCGCGCTATCTGGGGAGTAAATCTGCGCGATCTGTTTTTTTGTTTTTCAAAACATGCATGACGTATATAAGAAATTTTTTAAATAACATTAATTTAATGTGGCACAATCAAAAAGTTGGTTACTTTTGCCGCAGAATTTTTATTCAATTCACTGGTAATCTTATTCTTACAAATAAAATTGTAGGAATTTTAAAATCAGAAGTGCCCCGAATCTATAATTAACATCTATATGCGCAACAGTACTTTTAAAGTTAATAGCTGCTTCTGGCTATTGGCTCTTCATTTATGTGTTTTTACGGTCCGTTCCCAGGACATCCGCTGGGAGAAATCCTATGGAGGAAAGCACGCCGACTATCTCTTTGATGTACAGCCAACACCGGATTACGGTTTTATCCTTGCCGGAAGTTCCGCTTCAGGGAAAAACGGTAATAAAACGGAATTGAGTCAAGGAAACCTGGATTACTGGGTTTGGAAAATGGACGAGAAAGGCGATTTGGACTGGCAGGAGAGCTTTGGAGGGCCCGGGGTCGATTTTCTTCAGAGTATTAAGCTAACAAACGATGGTGGTTTTATACTTGCCGGGACATCAGATTCGGGGATAGGAGTACAAAAAAATGATGCCAGCCGCGGACAAGAAGATTTGTGGATTATTAAACTTGATGCCAAAGGAGGAGAGATGTGGCAAAAGACCATAGGAGGTGACGGTCAAGAAAAACTCAATTCCATAATTCAGACAAAAGATGGAGGCTACTTGATAGGAGGTTCCTCAAGTTCTGATCAATCGGGAGAGAAAACAGAGGATAGCAGAGGAAGTCTGGATTACTGGATTATTAAACTGGATAAAAAAGGAATAATCGAGTGGCAGAAAACCTATGGTGGTGCCCAATTGGATATTTTGAAAAGCGTAGTGCAAACCAAAGAAGGTGGTTACCTTTTAGGAGGATACTCTAATTCAACGGCCTCGGGAGATAAATCACAGAACAATATTGGCGTTGGAGATTATTGGGTCATCAAGACCGATGAGAAAGGCGAAATTGAGTGGCAGGGTGTTTTTGGAGGTGATAAAGATGACCAATTAGAAGCATTACTAGAACTTTCAGACGGAAGTTTTGTTTTGGGGGGAAGTTCCAATTCGGGCCCTACTAACAATAAGACTAAAGATAGTAAAGGTACTGATTTTTGGGTGCTGAAATTAAATGATAAAGGCGACATTCTCTGGCAGGAAACCTATAATTATGGAAAAATCGATGTGCTGACTTCTATTATCGAAAATCCTGACGGCACTTTGCTTATTGGCGGGTTTGCTCAAAGTGAAGTAATGGGAACGACAAAAAAAGATAAAGAAGGCATTAACGATTATATTGCCTTGAAAATCAATAACAAAGGAGAAGAAATCTGGACACAAACCGTAGGAAGCAATGGTGAAGACTTGCTGAAAAAATTAATAGAAACCAGAGACGGAGGTTATTTATTAGCTGGAACCTCGAAAGGTAGTATCTCCAGAGATCGCTTCACAAGTAAAGGTAACAATGACTTCTGGGTGGTAAAACTGAAAGATAAAACCAAACCGGAAAAACCCAAAGCACCAATTGAGGCTATTCCGAATCCGACACAAGCCTTTACCAATGTTATTTTAGGTTTTGAATTTGATAAAGGAACTGCAACGGTTTTTGATTTATCGGGAAGGCAATTGGAGCAATTCGAGATACAGGACCGAACTGTTCCTGTGGATTTGAGCAAATACCCCGAAGGGATATACATTGTTGAAATAAGGACTAATACACATAATAACTCGGTTAAAGTGATAAAAAAGAAATAAGGAACACGTGATGATAAATATAAAACAACTTTTTTTTCTATTGCTGACAGCGGTCTATGCTTCCGCGCAAGTGCCAGCATCTTTTTCAAATAGTCTCCCAAAGGAAGCTACTTCTCCTTCGGTTTCAGACTTTGTCAAATCTGGAAATGTGCCAATTAAAGCTTATGTCGGGGAAATTGACTACTCTATTCCTCTTATAAATGTGCCGATATATGGGCAATCACCCCTTGAAGTAAGTATTGGATATAATTCGGCGGGATTTAGGGCTGACAAACGCTCTGGGATTGTTGGATTGAACTGGTATTTAAATGTGGGTGGTGCTATCACCAGAGAAGTCAATAATTATCCGGACGATCATAAAGGGCAATCGGAATGTCAGAGTTGCGGTACCAACCAAAATGGTTTGTTAGTTGGGGTTCGTGATCGTATACATAATACCAATGACGTTTTCAATTATAGCGGAACTGTCGGCAATATTAGCAATAATGGATCTGATAATTTTCTTTTGCATGGTAGCAACAATGACATAACAAAAAAATACGAAGCTAGTCCGGATAGATTTAATTTCAATTTTAATGGAATTTCGGGTTACTTTTTCATCGGTATTGATGGTGAAGTAAAAGTGGTTACAAATGAACCGGAGAAACTTAAAGTTGATCTTTCCGGAGTTTCGAGCCAGCCTTACAACATGAGCTTTAAGCCGCTTGCGTCAGAAATTAAAATAACAGACTCAAAAGGGAATGTTTATTTTTTCGGAGGGCAGACGAAGGCACTTGAATATAGCATCAGCCTGATGCCTAATTCCGGTGATGGCAGTATGTATGCCGGATCAAACGGATCTTCTGCCTCCAGACCAGTAATTAAT
>NZ_CAMLMK010000156.1 GCF_946481155.1 uncultured Flavobacterium sp. | reverse complement strand
GGATTTATTGAAGGAAGGAACAAATGTAATGGTTCAGATCAATACTGAAACAGATGCTCCTTTAGCTGTTGATATGCCTGCGTCCGTAATTTTGGAAGTAACTTATGCAGAACCGGGTGTAAAAGGAAATACGGCAACAAACGCAACTAAACCGGCTACCGTTGAAACTGGCGCATCAATAAACGTACCTTTATTCATCAACGAAGGAGACAAAATCAAAATTGACACGGCTACAGGTTCTTACATGGAGCGTGTGAAAGAATAGTAAACAGTATACAGTCGCAGTAAACGGTATACGTGTCTGCGACTGAGAACTGATGAAGTAAAACTAAAATTATGAAATTCCCAAAAACACATACGCTTAAAGAAATTGCCACCATTATTCAATGTGAATATGTGGGTGATGAGCGGTTTCCGGTGCACGGAATGAATGAGATTCATGTCGTGACACGCGGTGATATCGTGTTTGTCGATCATCCGAAATATTATGATAAGGCGTTACAGTCGGCGGCTACCATTGTTTTAATCAACAAAAAAGTAGATTGCCCGGAAGGTAAAGCTTTATTGATTTCCGATGATCCGTTCAGGGATTTCAACATACTTACAAAACATTTCAAGCCGTTTCAGTCTTCCACTGCAGCAATTTCTGAATCTGCAAAAATTGGGGAAGGAACAGTAATTCAGCCGAATTCTTTTGTCGGCAATAATGTTGTTATCGGAAAAGACTGCCTGATTCATTCCAATGTTGCTATTTACGATAATACCGTAATTGGAAACAATGTAATTATTCATTCCGGAAGTGTTCTGGGAGCGGATGCCTTTTATTACAAAAAGCGTCCGGAAGGTTATGACCAATTAATTTCAGGCGGACGTGTTGTAATTGAAGATCATGTTGGCATTGGTGCGTTATGTACTATCGATAAAGGTGTTACAGGCGATACAACTATTGGAGAAGGAACGAAAATTGACAATCAGGTGCATGTTGGCCATGATACTGTTATCGGAAAAAAATGCCTTATTGCCTCTCAAACCGGAATTGCGGGATGCGTGGTTATTGAAGATGAAGTGACACTTTGGGGTCAGGTAGGAACGACAAGTGGGATCACTATTGGTGAGAAAGCCGTGATCCTTGGGCAAACAGGTGTAACTAAATCTGTAGAAGGAGGGAAGACTTATTTCGGAACACCTGTTGAAGAATCACGTGAAAAGCTGAAACAATTGGCGAACGTCAAAAAAATACCGGAAATACTTAACAAACTGAACAAAAATGATGGCTAAACAGCTCGTTCTTGATTTTTATCAATCGGATGCCTTTCGAAATGCAGAAGTTATTGAAAAATACATTCACGATGATGCCGTAATTCATTGGCACAGTACAACAGGTTATCGTCATTTAAATAAAAATGATCTGAAACTTTTGGCTGAAGAAATGAAAAAATCTTACCATTCTTCCCGACTTACCGTTTCCCACATCCTTCAGGAAGACGATACCGTAAGTGTTCGTTATGTCCACTATGTTTCTCCGATTGAAAATCCTTCAGACGAAATAATTTTAGCTCATTTTATGACGATTTGGGAACTGCAGGATGGTAAACTCTTCCGTGGCTACCAGATGAGTCAGCTGGGTTAATTCCGGCATAAAAATCTTAAAAAGTTTATCGCAAAATCCTTTAGATATTTCTTTCAAAAGTCTATTTTTGCAGCACAAAATTTTAAAAACAACATAAAAAACTATATCATGAGTGTTTTAGTTAATAAAGATTCTAAAATAATTGTTCAGGGATTTACCGGAAGTGAAGGTACTTTCCATGCTTCTCAAATGATTGAATACGGAAGTAACGTTGTAGGTGGTGTAACTCCGGGAAAAGGAGGGACTCAGCATTTAGATCGTCCGGTTTTCAATACTGTTAAAGATGCAGTTGTTGAAGCGGGTGCCAATACTTCTATCATTTTCGTTCCGCCGGCTTTTGCTGCTGATGCGATTATGGAAGCTGCTGATGCTGGTATCAAAGTAATCATTTGTATTACAGAAGGAATTCCTGTTGCTGATATGATTAAAGCATACGATTACATCAAAGGAAGAGACTGTCGTTTAGTTGGTCCTAACTGTCCGGGTGTTATCACTCCGGAAGAAGCCAAAGTAGGTATCATGCCAGGTTTCGTTTTCAAAAAAGGAAAAGTAGGTATCGTTTCAAAATCAGGAACTTTAACTTATGAAGCTGCTGATCAGGTAGTGAAACAAGGTTTAGGAATCACGACTGCTATTGGAATTGGTGGAGATCCAATCATCGGAACTACAACTAAAGAAGCGGTTGAATTATTAATGAACGATCCTGAGACTGAATGTATCATCATGATTGGTGAAATCGGAGGTCAGTTAGAAGCTGATGCTGCCCGTTGGATTAAAGCTGACGGTAACAGAAAGCCGGTTGTAGGTTTCATCGCTGGTGAAACGGCTCCAAAAGGACGTACAATGGGTCACGCCGGTGCAATCGTTGGTGGTGCTGACGATACAGCAGAAGCTAAAAAACGTATCATGAGAGAAAACGGAATTCACGTTGTGGATTCTCCTGCCGAAATCGGTAAAAAAGTGAAAGAAGTTTTAGGATAATATTCTAAGCTCGTTATAATAAAAAAAGCCCCGATATTTTTGGGGCTTTTTTTATTGTTAATCCTGAAACGGATCCGACCATTTTGCATCAGTATAAACATTAGTGCCGGACAGCGTTCTAAGGAAAGCTATAACGGCATTTACTTCTGTTGCAGTTAAATTCAATCGCTGACCGTTTCCTCCCGGTGTAAGCCTTGGATCCAGGTTAGTATTTCCGGCAGCAATATTTATAGTGCCATAGTGGCCAATTGCTGCCTGCAGACTCGGAATAGCGCCAGTATGCATCATCCCGCCGTTTGTGGTTCCGTTTGTTTTGACTAAATCCCGTAAAGAAGGAGCACGCGTATTGGTAACATCAATCCCGGTTCCGTTTAATACTCCAATGATTCCGTTGTTTAGACTATTCGGGTCTATATCAAATTCAGGAGCGCCATGACAACCGGCACAGCCAATTCCTCCGCCAGTCCGTGAGCCAGTAGCATCAAAAACGGGAGGCGCTAAAAATAAATTCTTCCCTTGATTTTCCTGCGTCGTAAAATTTGAGAAAGGCTGATTATCATTTGTAGCCAAAGTTCTTCCTTCGTCATATTTTGAATCGAAGGATTGAATGCTTCGGATAAACTGTGCCAGGGCATTCTGCATCTTCGTTTCGGTTATTTCTTCTGAACCATAAGTAAATTTGAATAACTCTTTATAGTAATCAATCGCGCTTAGTTTAATTATCAGATCATCAAACGACTGATCGCCATCAGCACCACTGAAACCCATTTCACCATGGTTTTTAATCGGCATTGTCGACTGGATTTCTAAACTCGCTGCCCTTTCATCCCAAAAGAATTTAGATTCCCTTGAAAATCGGGCGTTGATTAAGCGCATGGCATGTCTTCCGGTGGTACCATTAACGCCGTTGCTTGCAATATTGGTATCCCCGAATGCATTAGCTTGCTGATGACAACTGGCACAGGAAATCGTATTATTCGAGGAAAGATTTTTATCGTAAAACAACACTCTTCCCAAGGTAGCTCCTTTATCAGTTACCGGATTTAAAGCTGAGTTGTCTTTCGTGATATATCCCGGAATAAACTGGTTCGCATAATTGTCCAGGTTATCTAAATCTAAATTATCTCCGAATGTGGCTTCAACATTCGGGTAGCTTTCTGCGGGAATGGTTTCATAATTGTCGTCATCGCTACAGGACAATAACAACATTGAAATTGCGGTTAATAAAGCGACTCTTTTCATAAAATTGGTGGTTTGATTACTTCTTGGACTCGGCTGCTCTAAAATGGTTTAATCGTTATTTGTTAATAATAATTTTATAGGTCTTACTGTTTTTCCCTTCCGAAATTTTTACAAAATAAACACCGTTATAAATGGCATCGGTTTCAATAATACTCAATGTACTTCCCTGAAGAATTTTACTTTCTTTAA
>NZ_CAMLMK010000155.1 GCF_946481155.1 uncultured Flavobacterium sp. | reverse complement strand
GTAATAGGCACATCCATCATGGTTGCAATTTCACCTACGGTAACGAATTCTGTTACTTTGATGGTTTTGCTTCCTTCTTCAATCGCTCTTTGCTCGTCGTCTGATTTCTGACGGTGCGAATCACGTTTGTCTCTTCTGTATTTTGCAGCTTTAGATTTTCCTCCTTTACCCTGAAGTCTTTCTAAAGTCTCTTTGATTTGGTTTTTAACTTCTTCCTCTGTAGGCTCCACCTTGGCAACAATAGCTGGACGGTTTCCTTTTTGGAACCCACCGCCTCCTGGTTTGTTCGGCGTGAATTTTCCAGCGCCACCACCCGCAGGTCTGTTAGCGCCGCCTTGTGCATTTCCTCCCTGTCCTTGTCCCGGTGTTCCGGTTCCAGGTGCTCCGGGTTTTCCGGGAATACGTTTTCTTTTATTCTTATTGGCATTTTGCCCTTGCGCTGCAGCATTTCCACCGGTATTCGGCTTGATGGTCGCATCTTTCTTGAATTCTTCTTTCTTCTTCTTAGGCTTGTTGAACTGTGACAAATCGATAGTCTGCCCTGTAAATGTTGCCCCTGAAAGTTTTTGATACTGCGTTTCGATTTTCTCGTCTTCGACAGCTTCTTCTTTTGGCACTTCTTGTTTCGCCACTATTGGAGCTGTTTGCTTTTCCGCTTTCTCGATTTTCTCAACCTTCTCTACTTTTTCGACTTTCTCGATAGGTTGTTTCACTTCTTCCACAACAGGCTTTTCAGCTACAACTGGCTTTTCTACCACTGGTTCAGCAATAGGTTCAACCGATTTTTCAATTTTTTCCGAAGATGGTTTTTCAGCAACAACTTCCGGTTTTTTGGGTTCAAGATCAATCTTACCAACTGCTTTTGGCCCGGTAAGGGAAGCTTTGGCTTTGATTATTTCCTGACGTTGTCTGTCCTCGTCTTGTTTGCGTTTGTCTTCAATTTCCTTTTCACGCTCGATGCGAAGGGCTTCTTTCTCTTTCTTCTTTTCCTCACTCACCTCAAGAGACGCCACTTTTTTACCTTTATCAGCAGAGAATTGACCGCACAAGATAGAGTATTCCTCATTAGAAATCTTGGCATTAGGACTTGATTCGATGGTATGACCCTTATCTTTCAAATAGTCCACAGCTCTATCTAGAGAAATATTTAATTCCCTTAAAACCTTGTTTATTCTTATTACTCTTTCTTCAGACATATAATCTTTTTATTATTACCTTAATGCGTGTGTGTTGTTGTTATTTTGGTACTAACTTTCGAATTCCGATTTCAGGATATTCATAACGT
The DNA here is from genome assembly GCF_946481155.1 of uncultured Flavobacterium sp. The sequence goes on along the minus strand of NZ_CAMLMK010000155.1, from coordinate 2,846 downwards.
CCAAAATAGTTTCTTCTTCAAGGTCGGTTCTTCGCACTAAATCCGCAACATCCTGTTTCAACACGCTTCTTGCCGTATCCAAACCGATTTTTGCAAATTCCTCGATAACCCAAGCCTCGATTTCATCTGAGAATTCTGTTAATTCAACATCATCCTCTTCTTCTGCGATATTACCTTCACGGATAACATCCAGTTCATAGCCTGTTAATAAACCTGCTAATTTTATATTATGTCCTCCACGACCGATCGCTTTGGAAACTTCTTCTAATTTAAGGAACACTTCCGCTGATTTTTTATCCTCATCGATTTTCACCGAAGACACTTTTGCAGGGCTCAATGCTCTTGTAATGTATAATTGTGTGTTAGTGGTATAATTGATTACATCAATATTCTCGTTTCCTAACTCACGAACGATTCCGTGGATACGCGAACCTTTCATACCAACACATGCTCCAACCGGATCAATTCTATCGTCGTACGAATCTACGGCAACTTTTGCTTTTTCGCCAGGAATTCTTACAACTTTTTTCACAGTGATCAAACCGTCGAAAACTTCAGGGATTTCCTGCTCGAACAATTTCTCCAGGAATTTATCCGAAGTTCTGGACATCAAAATCTGAGGCTTGTTCCCTTTCAATTCAACACTTTCGATGATTCCGCGAACGTTATCTCCTTTACGGAAAAAGTCGGACGGGATCTGTTTTTCCTTCGGCAAAACGATTTCGTTTCCTTCATCGTCAACCAAAATTACAGCTTTTGGACGAACATGATGAACTTCCGCAGTATAAATATCGCCAATTAAATCTTTAAATTGTTTGTAAAGATTGGTATTGTCATGTTCGTGGATTTTGGAAATCAGGTTCTGACGTAAAGCCAAGATCGCTCTTCTTCCCAATTGAATCAATTTCACTTCTTCGGAAACATCCTCACCCACTTCAAAGTCAGGCTCAATTTTTCGGGCTTCTGATAAGGAAATTTCAGAGTTTTCATCTTCCACTTCACCATCGGCAACCACCACACGATTTCTCCAGATTTCCATATCCCCTTTGTCAGGATTGATAATGATATCGAAGTTATCATCTGAACCGTATTTCTTTTTCAATGCATTTCTGAACACATCTTCTAAAATCGCCATTAAGGTAACTCTATCGATAAGTTTATCGTCTTTGAACTCTGAAAACGACTCGATTAATGCAATATTTTCCATGCCAACTCTTTATTTAAAATGTTATTATAACAATTGCTTCTTTAATATCTTCGTATTTTATTTCTGCTCTTTTCTGAACAGTTTCTTTTCCCTTACCGATTTGCTTCGGCTCCCTGGCCTGCCATTCCAAAACGATAAATTCCTCATTGGCTTCTGTCAGGTCGGCTTCGATTTTTTCCGTTGCCGTGGTGACTTTCAGCTTTCTGCCCACATTTTTCTTAAACTGTCGCTTCATTTTCAATGGACTTGTCGCTCCTGCCGAAGCCACTTCCAAGGAATAATCCTGTTCTTCGCGGTCTAAGTTATTCTCGATAGCCCTGCTGATATCAATACAATCCTGAAGAATTACGCCATTATCACCATCTAAAGTTACAATAATTTTGTAGGCATCCGTAATTGTAAAATCAATCAGAAAAAGAGAAGGTTTCTCCGCCAACGCATCGTTGATAACACCGCTAACTTTTTCTTTAAATGTCATATTTGTATAAAAAGAGGGAAGCAGCGCTTCCCTCATTATCTGGTTTCCCTAATAAATAACGGTGCAAATATACAATTTTTTTTAAATATTGAAAATCATTGTCAATTCTAAATAAATTTATATCTTTATAAAAAGAACTTTAACACCAATTTCTCACATTTAATAATTATGAAACGCATCTTAGTACCAACCGACTTTTCACAACATGCCGAATACGCTTTAAAAGTAGCTGCACAAATAGCCAAAAAGAACAACGGTGAGATTTTTATACTTCATATGTTAGAATTACCGCACGAAGCCAATGACCCTTTCCACCATGGCCGCGACATTCCGGAAATCATGTATTTCAAGAAAAGAGCTGAGGAAAGATTGGACGAACTTACAAACGCTCCTTATCTGGAAGGCGTTGAGATGTCCGAAATCATTAAATTGGAATCAGCATATAGCGGAATCATTGATGTCAGCAAAAAAAACAACATCGATTTAATCGTAATGGGTTCACACGGAGCTAACGGTTTCAAGGAAATGATCATCGGATCAAACACTGAAAAAGTGGTTCGTACTTCTGAAGTTCCGGTTTTGGTTATCAAAAAAGAAACCGGCGAATTCAACGTGGACAAATTTGTTTTCGCTTCCGATTTCTCAGACGAAGTATCACAAACGTTCCAAAAAGCGGTGGAATTCACCAATAAATTTGGAGCACACCTGCATCTGGTATCGGTAAACACACCAAACAATTTCAAATCGACAGCGGTTGCGGAAAAAATCATGAACGATTTCACTTCGAAATTCCAGATCAACAACTATTCCACACATATTTATAATGACGTGAACGTAGAAAAAGGAATTCTGAATTTCGCAAACAAAATCGACGCCGATCTAATCGGAATGAGCACACATGGAAGACGAGGCCTTGCCCACTTCTTCAACGGAAGCATCAGTGAAGATTTAGTAAACCATGCTGCAAGACCAGTGGTTACTTTCAAAATATAATTGATGATATACAAACAAAAAAGCCTGTTCAGTGAACAGGCTTTTTTTATAAGGCTATTTTACAGACAGATACAAATAAAAAAACCTCTCAAATTGAGAGGTTTTTTGTTGGCCCACAAGGACTCGAACCTTGAATGACGGTACCAAAAACCGGAGTGTTACCATTAC
>NZ_CAMLMK010000154.1 GCF_946481155.1 uncultured Flavobacterium sp. | reverse complement strand
AAGATTTTCTTTTCCGATGGCCTGGTCAAAAGCTTTTGAAAGTGTTTCGGAAGAAGTCTGTGCGAGAATAAAATGACTTCCGGATAACAAAAAGCTGAAGAGAAAAAATACTGAAAAGTGGCTTTTAAAAGGTGTTTGCATAAGGCTCATACGAATATAAAAAAGGATAGAATAATTCTTACGCAAGATTAGAGAAAAAAACAATGTGAAAATGTTAAAGGAAGGGATTATTTTCAATAAAAACTTACTTTTTAATACATAAAAAACAAAAGCCCCGCTTCAAGAAAATGAAGCAGGGCTTTCTATGAATTAATCTTATAAAAAATTAACCTTGTTGAGAATTTTCTTTTTTATCCTCTCTTTTTTCTTCTCTTGGAGGACGAGGTAGTAAAGCTTTTTTAGAAACTTTTTCTTTTCTTGTTTTTGGATCCACACCTAAGTATTTCACCATAAACACGTCGCCCATTTTCACAACATCGGCAACATTTTCAGTGCGTTCCCAAGCTAACTCGGATACATGAAGCAATACTTCGTTTCCTGGTGCTGCAGTATATTCTACCACTGCTCCGAAATCAAGCATTTTAATTACTTTCACTTCATAAGATTCGCCAACAACAGGTTTGAAAATGATAGAGTCAATCTTAGCCAATACTGCTGCAATACCATCCGGATTTGTTCCAAGGATTTCAACAACACCCTGCTCATCCACTTCGTTGATAACGATAGTAGTTCCGGTTGCTTTCTGTAATTCCTGAATCACTTTTCCTCCAGGACCAATCAAGGCGCCAATGAAGTTTCCAGGGATCGTTCTTGTGATGATTTTTGGTGCGTGTGCTTTTACATCAGCTCTTGGAGTAGCAATGGTTTCGGTGATTTTGCCTAAAATGTGCAAACGACCGTCACGTGCCTGACCTAAAGCCTGTTCCATGATGTCATATCGCAACCCTTCGATTTTGATGTCCATCTGGCAAGCCGTGATACCGTCAGCTGTACCGGTAACTTTGAAGTCCATGTCACCTAAGTGATCTTCGTCTCCTAAGATATCTGATAATACTGCGAATTTTTCACCATCTGTAATTAGTCCCATGGCAATTCCGGAAACCGGTTTCGTCATTTGAACTCCTGAATCCATTAATGCCATTGTACCTGCACAAACTGTTGCCATTGAAGAAGAACCATTCGATTCCAACACTTCAGAAACAATACGGATGGTGTAAGGACAATCAGCAGGGATCATGTTTTTCAAAGCACGTTGTGCTAAATTTCCGTGTCCTACTTCTCTACGGGAAGTACCTCTTAAAGGTTTTGCTTCACCAGTTGAGAATGGAGGGAAATTATAATGTAAGTAGAATTTCTCTTCACCTTGTTCTGATGGCGAGTCAATCTGATTAGCTTCTCTGGAAGTTCCAAGGGTAACTGTAGCTAATGCCTGAGTTTCACCTCTTGTGAACAATGAAGAACCGTGAACAGAAGGCAAATAATCGATTTCACACCAGATTGGTCTGATTTCAGTTGTTTTTCTTCCGTCAAGACGGATTCCCTCGTTAAGAATTACGTTACGAACCGCTTCTTTATTAGTTTTGTAGAAATACTTTCCAACCAAGTCGCCGTTTTCAGCTAATTCTTCTTCCGTAAATAAAGCTTTTACTTCTTCTTTTACTGCAGCGAATTTCTCGCCTCTTTCGCTTTTTCCGGATGCTTCCTGAGCGATAGCGTAAATCTTATCGTAAGCCGCCGCTTTTACTTTAGCGTAAATTGCTTCGTCTTCTTTTTCACCTTCGTAAACTCGGGTTTCTTTTTTACCAACTGCAGCCTGAAGTCTTTCCTGAGCGGCAATTTGGATTTTGATGGCTTCGTGTGCAAATTTAATTGCCTCTACCATTTCGGCTTCTGAGATTTCTTTCATTTCGCCTTCTACCATTCCAACCGAGTCCATCGAAGCTCCAATCATCATATCGATATCTGATAATTCCAATTGTGCTTTGCTTGGATTGATTACAAATTTTCCGTCGATACGTGCCACACGCGCTTCAGAAATTAGGGTAGGGAAAGGAATGTCGGAAACTGCAAGTGCAGCCGATGCAGCTAAACCGGCTAATGCATCCGGCATAACTTCTTCGTCATGAGACATTAACTGAATCATAACTTGTGTTTCAGCGTGATAATCATCCGGGAAAAGCGGGCGTAACACACGGTCAACAAGACGCATGGTCAATACTTCGCTATCACTTGGACGCGCTTCACGTTTGAAAAAACCACCTGGGAAACGCCCCGCAGCGGCAAATTTTTCGCGATAATCTACTGTTAAAGGTAGAAAATCAATACCTGGATTAGATGTTCTGGCAGAAACAGCAGTTGCTAGCAACATAGTGTCTCCCATACGCACCACGACAGATCCGTCAGCTTGTTTGGCTAATTTTCCGGTTTCGATTGTGATACTTCTTCCATCACCTAAATCGATAACTTCCTGGAATACTTTTGGAATCATAAATGTAATTCTTTAAGATTAAACAATGGGTCTTAGTTGTGTTGTTGTTGTAGTTGTTGTGTAGTTGTCTAAAACCCAATGAAAAACCAAACTTTTTTCTGTCAAAATATAGAAAACAAAAAGAGGCGCGCGAGCACCTCTTCTTCTGATTATTTTCTGATGTTTAATTCTTTGATAATCGCACGATATCTGTTGATATCTTTTTTCTTTAAGTAGTCAAGAAGACTTCTTCTTTTACCTACCAATAAAACTAATGAGCGCTCTGTGTTGTAATCGTGACGATTTTTTTTCAGGTGCTCAGTCAAGTGTGAAATTCTGAATGTGAATAACGCGATTTGACCTTCTGCAGAACCAGTGTTGGCCGCTGCTCCTCCGTGTTTAGCGAAGATGTCTGATTTAACTTCTTTAGTTAAGTACATGCTAATATTCTTTAAATGATTATTATGTAGCGTAATAGGTTTATCCTAAAACGTGGCGCAAAGGTAATTTTTATTTTTTGAACTCACAAATAAATACAAAAACTTACTTAAAAAAGTTTTGCAACTTCCTGATTTACAAACTCCAGGAAGGCTTCATCGGCTTTTGTGAACGGATCCAGCACATGGCTGTCAATGTCAATCTGGCCAATGTTTTCTCCATTTACAAAAAGCGGCACCACAATCTCCGATTTTACCGTAAAACTGCACGCTATATAGTTGTCCTGCGCCTTTACGTCAGGTACTACGAAATTTTCATTGGATACTGCTACCTGTCCGCAAATCCCTTTCCCAAATGGAATCACTGTGTGATCAGTTTCCGCGCCGGCATAAGGGCCAAGGTGTAATGTTTTTGTGGCGTGATTTGCAAAATAGAATCCAACCCAGTCATAATAATCAACATTATCTTTTAGCAGTTCGCATAGTGTTTGCAATTTTTCATCGCGGGAGCCATTGCCTTGCGCAAGTATCGCTGTAACTTTTGGTTGTAATTCCTGAAATGTCATGTTTTTTAGTTTTATGCAAAAGTATTTAATTGCACTCTTTTAATTTTTATATTTTTGTTAAAATCATTTCTGTGAAAAAGCTCTTTTTGCAATACAAGCCTTTTTTTTTGTTTCTGGTAAAGTTCATTGCGCTTTATGTGGTTTTAACTGTCGCATATAAGTTTTATCTTAATCAGTTTGATGAAAGCAGGAATGAAGTAGATGGTTTTACGCAAATCGTCGCCGAACAGTCCAAAGAGCTGTTGTTTTTCTTCGGAAAAGATACCCGAACAGTTGCTAATGCCTCTGAACCATCGGTCTATCTTCTTTATAAGAATAAATACGTAGCCAGAATTGTAGAAGGCTGCAACGCTCTGAGCGTGATGATTCTTTTTGCAGCCTTTGTCTTTGCCTTCTCTTCCAAATGGCTCAAAACAGGTTTGTATATTCTTATTGGCTGCCTGATTATTCACGTTTTTAACGTCGTCCGTATCGCACTTTTGGCAATGGCATTATACGATTACCCACAATACGAGCATTTTCTGCACGGGGTAGTTTTTCCATTGGTCATTTACGGTCTGGTTTTTATATTATGGGTTTTATGGATTCAAAAATTCTCCGGTTATGCTAAAAAAAATCTGGAGAAATAAAGTTACCCTGCTTGGGGTGTTTTTGCTGGTGCTATTGCTGGCCTGCGTTCGCTTATTCGAAAAAC
>NZ_CAMLMK010000153.1 GCF_946481155.1 uncultured Flavobacterium sp. | reverse complement strand
AGCAGATTTTGGCTGGTTATATTTATTTCTTCGATTGTCTTTATTGTAATCGGTTTGTTTTCCGGCAGCAGCTATTCGATTGATTACGTCCTGAACGGCAAAAAAGACGAGCCGATACTGATTTCGGAAAAATACCTCAACCAAGTGCCTGTTTTTATAAAAGACAGCATTGAGAAAGCGCCGGAGAATACCATCGTCGTCAATAAAAAGGAAACCAATTCGGACAACTCTATCAATCCCGATACTACTTATGTCTATAAAAATCAAACCGTAAAAATATACAGCGGGGTGCAGAAATCGGACGGGCTTTTGCCTACGTGTAAAAACAGCTTGCTCGATCTGATTATTCCGTTAATTGCCTATCTGGCGTTTTTCTGCGGACTGATGCAATTGCTGATCGATTCCGGTGCTGCCGAAAAATTGGCAACAAGACTAAGTCCGGTCTTTGTTAAAGTCTTCCCGACTGTGCCTAAAAACCACGAATCGATATCGTACATGACCCTGAATTTCGCCGCAAATTTCCTCGGACTGGATTCTGCCGCAACGCCTTTCGGGTTGAAAGCGATGGAAAGCCTCCAGGAAATCAACCCCGACAAAGACAAAGCGAGTGATGCGCAGATTATGTTCATGTGTCTGCACGCCGCGGGACTGACCTTAATACCAACTTCCATCATCGGATACCGCGCCGCCGAAAATGCCGCAAACCCTGCCGATGTGATGCTGCCTTGTATCATCACCTCGTTTGTGGGTACGATTGCTGCCTTTTTATTGGTCGGCATCAAACAGCGCATTAATTTCAAAAGCGCTTCTTTAGTGTTGGCTATTACGACAATTATTGCCGCTATTGCCGGTTTGCTGTTCTATATCAACCGTTTGGATTTGATTGGCAAGAACTTTTTTACCGGAAACCTGTCAGGCCTAATGCTGGTAGCAATTATTGCTTTCACACTGATTTTTTCCTTCATCCACGAACGAAAGTTTGCCGAAAAAAACACAACAATTTTCGATGCCTTTGTAGAAGGCGCCAAACAGGGTTTGCATACCGGAGTTAAAATTTTCCCTTATGTGATGGGAATGCTGGTGGCAATTTCATTTTTCAGAAACAGCGGCTTGTTTGAGATTATCAGCAACGGACTTTCGTTTGCTTTCTCCAACATCGGTGTGAGCAAAGAAATTACCGATTCCTTACCAGTGGCGATGTTAAGACCGTTCAGTTCGGGTGGTTCACGGGGTTTCATGATTGATTCAATGCGCGTTTTTGGTCCGGATTCCTTCACCGGAAGACTGAGCTGTATTTTCCAGTGTAGCGCCGAAACGACCTTCTATGTGATTGCGGTATACTTCGGATCGGTGAATATCAAAAACACGCGCTATACGCTGGGCATGATGCTGTTGGTGGATTTAATCTGCGTGATTACGGCCATTATGGTGGCAAGCTGGTTCTTTTAGTCGTTAATTAACCTCTAAAACATATGAAAAAAATCGTTTTGCTTTTATTTCCGTTGCTGTTGCTTAGCTGTAAAAAAGAAAGTAACTCGCTTGCTGAAAACAAAGAAGCCAAAAATATAAAAAACACAGAGGCTTTTGATAAAGACCGCACTATTGACACCATTTTCTTTTCTTTTGAGGAAGAAACAAAATACGATGACTATGCCGTAGCCACTTCCCTGAAAAAAGAATACGGAAAAGACAGCCTTTGCATAGCTGATTTCCGTTTGGATTTTATCAGAGAAGACAAACTGGTTTATTCGCATAACCTCCAGATTACAGGGTTTAATGAAGGCTCGGAATGGGGCGGGAGTTTTGAATTGGATTCCGTTGCTTCCCCTTTGAAGAGAATTTCAGTGGGATATCCTGCCTGTGGTTATATGCAGTATAATTTTCTTTTTTATGTTGATGATAAATCGGGGACCTTGGTGCATCAATGGGAATCTTCTTCTGACAGCGGCTGGGGTGCCTGGGGGACAATCGTTTCGGGGACACCGGAGAATTTCTATTTCCGGATGGAATCGTTTTTGCCCTCGGATGAAGAAAATAATGGGGAAGAGGAAATGGGAATTAACGAGTTCTCCGATTCCACGCATTTCGAACTGGAAAACAGCCGATGGACGAAAACGCTGCTGACCGAGAAAGATAAACCTTATCGAAGCAGGAAGATTTCTTTTACGGAATTCCATAAGACAGAAGAGTAATTACGATTCCCGGTTAGTTTTTTTAACTACAAACGCATAACGCCATCTAAAACAATGGATGATATTGTATTCCAGTTACTTAAAATAATTGCAGATTTCACAGGCAGTTGCATGCTATGGATCTATCATTCCGGCATTAAGACCTTTTCCGAACTTGAAAATGAAAAAAACAAGCGGGTAACCGGCATCTTTACGCTGATTGCTATTGGTTTGATTTACGTTGCATTACGCTATTAAACGAATTTGGCTTTCCCCACCATATTACTTATCTTTACGCTCCAAAAATTAACTGCTAATGGATTTTATATACCAAGACCCGTATCCGATTGCAAAAGACGATACGCAATACCGAAAAATTACTTCCGATTTTGTGAAAGTCGAGCAATGTGGCGATCGTGAAATTTTGACGATTGACCCAAAAGGACTGGAATTACTTGCAGAAGAAGCGATGAGCGATGTTTCGTTTATGCTGCGTTCGGCGCACTTACAAAAACTGAGAAACATTATCGAAGATCCGGAGGCGACTGACAACGACCGTTTCGTAGCTTATAACCTGTTGCAGAATGCCGTTGTGGCTGTGGAAGGAGAATTGCCTTCGTGCCAGGATACCGGAACCGCGATTGTAATGGCGAAAAAAGGCGAAAACGTGTATACCGGCGCTGATGATGGCGAATGCCTGTCGAAAGGCATCTTCAACACCTATCAAAAAAGAAACCTGCGTTACTCGCAAATTGTTCCGATTTCGATGTTTGAAGAGAAGAACTCGGGTTCAAACCTTCCGGCACAGATTGATATCTATGCTAAAAAAGGAGCTTCTTATGAGTTTTTATTTTTAGCGAAAGGCGGAGGTTCAGCAAACAAAACCTTCTTATACCAAAAGACAAAATCGTTGCTGAACGAAAAGTCACTGGATGAATTCGTTCGCGAAAGAATCATGGATTTGGGCACTTCGGCATGTCCACCATATCACCTGGCTATCGTTATCGGCGGTACTTCCGCGGAAGCGAATTTAGCTGCTGTAAAAAAAGCATCTGCGGGCTACTTCGACAATTTACCAACAACCGGAAACATGGCCGGCCAGGCGTTCCGTGATCTGGAATGGGAGAAACGCGTACAGCAAATCTGCCAGGAAAGCCATATTGGTGCACAATTCGGCGGAAAATATTTAACGCATGATGTTCGCGTGATCCGTTTGCCGCGTCATGCTGCTTCCTGTCCGGTTGGAATGGGCGTTTCCTGTTCTGCCGACAGAAATATCAAGGGGAAAATTACCAAAGACGGGATTTTCGTAGAACAACTAGAGACAAATCCGAAACAGTTTTTACCAGAAACTGCGCCGCATCTGGAAGCGCCGGTAGAAATCGATTTGAACCGGCCAATGGCAGAAGTTTTATCGGAATTATCAAAATACCCGATCAAAACCCGTTTAAAACTGAACGGAACCTTGATTGTGGCCCGAGATATTGCACATGCAAAAATCAAAGAATTATTAGATGCCGGAAAACCGATGCCGGAATATTTCAAAAACCATCCGATTTATTACGCAGGTCCGGCAAAAACCCCGGAAGGAATGCCATCGGGAAGTTTCGGTCCTACAACTGCGGGACGTATGGACGTATATGTGGATGAGTTCCAAAAACACGGCGGAAGCATGATCATGTTGGCCAAAGGAAACCGTTCCAAAGACGTTATGAATGCCTGCAACAAATATGGCGGCTTCTATTTAGGTTCTGTCGGAGGTCCTGCCGCTATTTTAGCGAAAGAGAACATTCTTTCGGTAGAAGTGGTTGACTTTGAAGAATTAGGCATGGAAGCCGTTCGAAAAATTACGATTAAGGATTTCCCTGCTTTCATCATTACGGATGATAAAGGAAATGATTTCTTTGAGAACCTTTAAAAGTTTACAGTACTCAGTTTACAGAAAAACCCCGGAAAATATTTTCGGGGTTTGTTTTTTAGATAATTTTAGAAAACTGAAAACTGTGACTGAAAACT
>NZ_CAMLMK010000152.1 GCF_946481155.1 uncultured Flavobacterium sp. | reverse complement strand
AATGGCTTTCGGAAACCAAGCGCGTTCCGGAACAGTGCGGGTTAATAAACATTCCACATTCCAAAGGGATGTATGCCCTGTTCTACGACACTGAAAACTGTTTGGGCTATCGTGGCATCATCAAAAACGAAAACTCCAACGAGGTATCGCTGTCGTCCATTCCTAAAGGCGAGAAGGAAGTTGCTTATTTGTATTGCAATCAGGATGGTTATTCTACCTACTGTAAAGAGTACCGCGAATACTGGGAATGGATCGAAAAGCGCAATGATGACCGTTTCAATACTAACCAACAACACGGTAAAAATTACGACAGCAAGAACATGATGCATACGATACGCTTACTGCAATCGGCAGAGCAAATCCTGAAAGAAGGTACGCTGAACATTCGGGTAACAAATAGGGAAGAGCTGCTGGATATAAAAGCAGGCAACCGGGAATATGACGATTTGCTGCAAAAGGCGGATGATTTAATTGCCTCGATTGAATCGGCTTATGGTTCGTCGCCTTTACCGGAGACGCCTGATCATGAAAAAGCGGTTGCTGCCCTGATCAAAATAAGAGAAACCGTATATAGCTGAAAGCCTTGTAGATCAAGGTTTTTTTAATGCGTTTTGGTTTTATTCACAATTTAAAGGTACAAAAAACAACTTTTAACTGGCGTTTTCAACTACTACTTCGACCATTATTCCTGTCAAGGACAAAATTTTCCCAACCTCCCGGAGGATCTAATTCAGCGATTCCAAATATTTTACTTTCAGTAAATTCTTTAATAATCACGCCATCAACAGCAAGTCCGGTATTCTTCCAAATAAGCTTACCGTTCTTATTAATTGCATATATCCCATAAGCACCTGCAACGTAAAAAATGGCGCCATAGAAATATAAATAACCAAAATATCCTTTAATCTCTAATGCCAAAATGTTTAAGTTCTTTATTAAGTCATATATATAAAAATGCTCCTGATGTCCGACAACGAGCAGATTATCAATTATTTTGGCTTCCTCAAATGGGCTGCATTGCCACTGATATTTTATTTCGTACGCAATCGAATTCTCTGAATCTTCATCAATCAAATAAATAGATTGCTGTAAATCTTTTGAATTTTTCCCTGAAATTAAAATAGTTTTGGTTGCACTATTTTCCGGAATTGAGGGTACAAATTTTAGATTCATTGCAGTATTAAGTTGATGGATTGTTTGCAGTTTTTTTGTCGTATTATACGATAATTATCCTTTCGCCTATTTAAAATTCAGAAGTAAATATAGTTTCCAATTTAATTTTAAGTTTTCCGATTCGCGAAATCAATTTATCATAATCGAAATCTGTTGGAGTTTCAAAACGTCCGACTTCATCAAATTCTAACAGTATTTGTTTAGTTTCAATTTTCATTTGATAGTATTTTTCATCGGAGTCAAATATACAAAAGAAGTCTCGCGAAGTCAGATGCTCCGGAACTTTATAATTTAGTAAAGATCGTTGCAATCGGTACACCTTTTACCAGAGTTTGGTAAACAACACAGTATCTTTCGGTTAGTTTGGCGAGGGTTTGAAGCTGTTCGGCTGTTGCATCGCTGTCTAAGTTAAAGGAAAGACGAATTGCTTTAAATCCTACCGGCACTTCTTTTGAAACACCCAGCGTCCCTCTAAAATCCAAATCCCCTTCTGCTTTGATAAGAGAATCTTTGATTTCAATACCGATAGCTGTAGCTACAGCACTAAGCGTTACTCCGGCACAGGCTACCAGGGCTTCCAGGAGCATATCTCCGGAACATAGCTGCAGGCCGTTTCCGCCGGTTGCCGGATGAAGTCCCGCTTCCGACAGTGCATTTCCGGTAGTGACCTTACAGGATATACCTTCGCCGATTTTACCCTCCGCTTTCAGTGTTATTATTGCGGTATCAGGCTGACTTCGGTATTTCTCTTTTATGGGATCCTGTATTTTTTTAAGTGCTTCTGAATTCATCTGTCGGAGGTTTAGGTGATTGTATTTACCGGCCAAAGAAGTATAATCATGTTTTCGGAATAACTCAAATATACGAAAAAGAAGTTACTGTATTTTTATCACTTATGTTGTGTACCTGCCGTTATTGCCCTCAAATTACTGTTTTCATATTACCAGATAAAATTATATTCCCAATTTATCTTTTGGGATTTTGTATCCTTTATTGATAGTTTGCAGTAATCGTAAGCAAGTAGAATAGGGAAGCGGCTTTTCATTTGTGTTGGATTTTTATTTGGGAGTCACTGTAAAAGTGCCGTTTGCATAATTAAGTTTTAGATTTCCTCTCTGTACATTATTATCCCAACCAAGTTGGATAGCATTTTGAATAGCCGACTTAATAAACCCTGGCGTAATTATTTTCGGTTCGAAATCTGCGGGAGTATTTTCTTTGTCGTTGCTATATAGCCAAGGATCAAAATAGCCAAAAGCGACTTCAAGATTATTATACGGATTTTCTAATGGTCTGATTTGGATAATTTCACTGAATCTCCAGTGATAAGCCACACCATCAATTTCAATTTTCCTAAAACCGCTTTTCTTTTTTGGTATCATTTTAAGGCTTGTTGTAACCAGGTCAAATATACAAAAAGAAGCTTCTGTTTTGCTAGCGCTCTGACTGGAAGAGAAGTGTATAAAAATAATAAAGTATGACTATGCAGAGTACAATAATGGCCAGTATACGAAGAATCGTTTTTTGTTGTTCTGCCTTCTTTGTATAGCCTTGTTTTTCTAAGTTCCAGGAAAGCAAAACGTCCATTAACGTGTCAACGGGCGCAATAATAAAGTCGGACCAGTGATAATATTCTTTGGACTTTCTGAAATTTTCGATTTTTTGCTCCTTATGGATTAAATATCTTTTCTGTTTAATTTTTTGGTCAATTTCTTCTTTGCTGACATTTCGATTGTCTAACTCATGTTTAGCTAATAAGACAGCGCGAGGGTTCCAATTTTCCGGTTCCCGAATGATTTCAATCAGTTGTTTTGTCGTTCTTTCTTTGATTGGCGGGATGAATTCGTCTGTCATGTAAATTATTTGGCTTAGAAATAATTGCTTGAGCTTTTAGTGTTTTCTGTTTATTAATGGTTTTATATTTAAATCATTCTTAGTGAACAATCAGGCCTGCATCTCAAACCCGTTTCGTATTGCTGCTTCAAGTATGTCAATGTCTATATCTTTCAGAGTTTTGAATTTGATGCAATACCCGGTTACGCTTGCCTTGCCTATTTTATCTCCATACGTTTTGGCCAGGTAGGTCTTATCACTGATCCCAAGGATATAGACAGAGATTCCGGTTGTGTTTGCACTGAGGCCAATCTGATAAAACTCTCTTGTTTTACCATCAGCATATCTTATGTTTTGAAGTCCGTACCCAATATTAGGATTAGAAACCGTTTTATTTTCACTGTTTTTACCATCCAGGAACCATAATTTACATTCCGGCTTTACTTCCAGAATAATGCGGTGCAACTCCTGCATGTCGGTGCGTTTTGGTTCGGGTTGACTGGAAATGTATTCGTTGATTTGTTGTTGTAGGTTCATATAAATTATGGGTTGACGTCTCGCCGGCTTGGAGATGTTCTGGCTAATTTAGCGAAAAGTTTGTAGGTAGGAAAGAAGGTTGAGTTTTTCAAAATACAAATTAAACCAGTAATATCGCCGACCGCTGTTATGGGCAGTATTTATTTTTTAGCACTGTATATTTCTTTTGCTTCTTTTAAAGATTTCAGAAATATGTCTGCACCAAATTTTTCAAAGATTAATTTTCGCATTGTCTCAGAATAACATTCCTTGGACTCAGTACTAACACATCCTCCGTATAGTAAGATTAATCTATATTTTTCTTTTAGATATTTTTCATAGAATTTAGAGAAACCGGGATCAGTTTCTGCAACCAAACCATAGTACGTACAAAAGTAATAGCCTTGACTGAAATCATATTTGGCACTTTCGGTTCCATCTTCACAAGTTCTTGTTGTCCATACTAACTTTTCTTGTGAATAGGAAGCTCCACAAATAAACGCAAATAATAAAGTTATAAATGTTTTCATCGAATTTCCCGATATTGTGCACAACGTCCCGCCGGCTTTGAGTAGGTAGGTTATAGTTTCTTCAAATGTATTGATTAAAGATAAAGTTTACAAACGCAAAACCATAAATACTACTTTTGCAAATACGCTTTTATGGGAGATAAGAACTATTTCAGGCAATCACCACCTTCACAGTAAATT
>NZ_CAMLMK010000151.1 GCF_946481155.1 uncultured Flavobacterium sp. | reverse complement strand
CTGCAGGACGTATTGATAAATTCAAAAACAAATACGCTAAATTCAGCAAATAATAGCTGTTTTAAGATATATAAGAGCCTCTCAGTTTTGAGAGGCTTTTTTTATTTCATGGTTTCGTCGTTTTACTTTTAAACTTTGTAACTTTGGTATCCGGTTAATCAAATAACCGCATCAACAAATACCCGAAAACATGAACTACATACTATTTGATGGAACTGTTCGTAACGCACTGCTTCCTTTTACTTTTACTCGTCCTGTTGCCGATATTCGCGTGGGGATTTTAACCATTCGTGAAAAATGGGAGAAGTATTTGGGATATACCACTACAACTTTAACTGAAGAATACCTGATGGAGAAATTTCCAATGGTGGAAATGGAAGAAAATGTAATGATCAATGCATCCTTTCTGCCTAATGAAATCCTGTCGGAGATGGTGCGCTCACTGGAAGCCGATCAGGCAATTTTTCATCACGATGAAGTAGTCGCTTTTTACAGCAGGGAAAATCAGGAAGAAGTTGATTTTGACGCTTATGAAATTATTGAATACACGGAAGATTGCATAAAAATTGAACATACCTGGGATATTTTTCAGAAGAATGATGCCGCTTTACGCGAAGATTTCGAACTAATTACCGAAGGTCGTTTTTCACAACCCATTCCCAAAAGCGTAAATGTAATTTCACCCGAAAATATTTTTATCGAAGAAGGCGCAAAGCTGGAATTCGTTACCTTAAATGCATCCACGGGGCCGATTTACATTGGAAAGAATGCTGAAATCATGGAAGGTTCCGTAATTCGCGGACCGTTTGCTTTATGTGAAGAAGCCTTAGTGAAACTGGCAACCAAAGTATACGGAGCTACGACGGTAGGTCCGCATTGCAGAATTGGCGGCGAAGTAAATAATTCCGTTCTTTTTGGATATTCCAATAAAGGCCACGACGGGTTCTTGGGGAATTCCGTTTTGGGGGAATGGTGCAACATTGGTGCCGACAGTAATAATTCCAACCTGAAAAATAATTACGAAGAAGTGAAACTCTGGAGTTATGAAACCGAAGGCTTTGCAAAAACAGGTCTGCAGTTCTGCGGACTGATGATGGGTGATCACAGCAAATGCGGAATCAACACGATGTTCAATACCGGAACTGTCGTAGGCGTAAGTGCAAACATTTTCGGCAGCGGGTTTCCACGCAATTTTGTACCAAGTTTTTCTTGGGGCGGTGCAGCAGGATTTACAACATACATTACTAAAAAAGCTTTTGAAGTAGCTAAGGTCGTTATGTCACGTCGCAATGTGGAGTTTACAGAGCAGGATGCCGCTATCTTAGAGCATGTGTTTGAGGAAAGTAAAAAATGGAGAAAAGAATAGGTATATGATAGGTGTATTATTGATTTATTTTATCGGCAAGTATTTTTACGATTTAGCCGACCAACATGGTCAGAAGAAATGGCTTTATGCGGTTTTAGGAATTGCAGTGTATTATCTTGGGCAGTTTGTAGCAGGTATTCTTACAGGGATACTCTCGCTGGTTTTCGGATTTGAAGTAGATTGGGATAATGCTATACTAATGGCGGTAATTGGAATACCTTGCGGAATTCTTCTGGATTATCTGTTTTACTATTTTCTCAGAAAGAAATGGCAATCAGAGCGATTGAAAGCCGAAACGATTGATGATATTGGTCAGGATGAAATTTAAAATTTAAAATCATGTATAGAACGGAAAATGATTTACTAGGTGACATGCAGGTTCCTGCCGATGCCTATTACGGAATTCAAACCCAGCGGGCTATCGACAATTTTCATATTTCGGGAGTGAAGCTGTATCAGTTTCCGGAATTCATAAAAGGCCTTGCCTACGTGAAATGGGCTGCTGCCGAGACCAACTTCCAGTTAGGAATACTCGATGAAAATCTGAAAAACGCTATCGTTGACGCCGCCAAAGAAGTAATCACAGGAAAATTCGATATGGAATTTCCAATCGATATGATCCAGGGTGGGGCAGGTACTTCTACCAATATGAATATCAATGAGGTACTGGCGAATCGTGCCTTGGAATTGCTCGGATATCAAAAAGGGGAATACCAATATTGTTCGCCGAACGATCACGTCAATCTCTCGCAATCCACCAATGATGCGTATCCAACCTCCATAAGAATTGCTGCCGTTAATTCGAATATAAAACTAATCGAGCATTTAAAAGAGCTGATAGCCTCCTTCAGAAAGAAAGGCGAGGAGTTCAGGCATGTCCTTAAAATGGGTAGAACCCAATTGCAGGATGCTGTACCAATGACCTTGGGACAGGAATTCGAAGCTTTTGCTGCAACGCTGGATGAGGAAGTAGATCGTCTGACCCAAAACTGCAATTTAATGCTGGAAACGAATATGGGTGCCACCGCCATCGGAACCGGAATTAACGCTGCTCCGGGATATGCAAAACTCTGCGCCGAAAATTTAGCTAAAGTAACAGGGCTTGCCATTTTCTCGGCACCTAATTTAATCGAAGCTACGCCGGACACAGGAGCTTATGTGATTTACTCTTCGGCCCTGAAACGTATGGCAATAAAAATATCAAAAATCTGCAACGACCTGCGCCTTCTCTCGTCAGGACCACGATGCGGACTGAACGAAATCAATTTACCGCCAATGCAGCCCGGTTCGTCTATTATGCCTGGAAAAGTAAATCCGGTAATCCCGGAAGTAATGAATCAGGTATGCTATCGCGTGATAGGAAATGATCTAACGGTCACGATGGCTGCCGAAGCAGGACAACTGCAATTAAATGTAATGGAACCAGTGCTAACGTATGCAATTATGGAATCCATGCAATTATTGTCCAACGGAATGGATACGCTTCGCGAAAAATGCATCAATGGTATTACAGCTAATGAAGAACACTGCCGTGAAATGGTGCTCCACAGCATCGGAATCGTAACGGCTCTGAATCCCTACATCGGCTATAAAAACAGCACGAAAATTGCCAAAGAAGCCCTTGAAACCGGAAAAAGCGTGTACAATTTAGTGTTGGAGCATAATATTTTATCCAAAGAACAATTGGATGATATTCTCAATCCCGAAAATATGCTGGCCCCTAAATCCACGAAATAAGTAACGGTGTATTGTAAAATATTGATATATAGTCAATTGTATATTTTATAAAACCGAATTTTGTGTGTAAATTTGCCGACTCAATTTTTTGACAACGATTTCATTAATTGAGTTATCTTATGGAAAACAAAAAAAGAGTAGCATTCTACACATTAGGTTGTAAACTGAATTTCTCAGAAACATCAACCATAGCCCGTAATTTTCAGGAAGAAGGATTTGATCGTGTTGACTTTGAAGAAGTTGCCGATATTTACGTAATCAACACCTGTTCGGTAACCGAAAACGCCGACAGACAGTTTAAGCAGATTGTGAAAAAAGCAATGAAGCTCAATGACAAGGCTTTCGTTGCTGCGGTTGGCTGTTATGCACAGTTAAAACCAGAAGAATTGGCCGATGTTGATGGCGTAGATCTGGTTTTAGGCGCGACAGAAAAATTCAAAATCACAGATTACATCAACGATTTGTCCAAAAACGACATGGGAGAAGTACATTCCTGCGAGATTGAGGAAGCCGATTTTTATGTGGGAAGTTATTCCATAGGCGACCGAACCCGTGCTTTCTTAAAAGTGCAGGACGGCTGCGATTATAAATGTACCTATTGCACCATTCCATTAGCACGCGGAATTTCACGTAGCGATACCATGGAAAATGTCCTGAAGAATGCCAAAGAAATTTCAGCACAGGGAATCCGCGAAATCGTTTTAACCGGTGTAAATATTGGGGATTATGGAAAAGGGGAATTCGGTAATAAAAAACACGAGCATACTTTTTTCGAATTGGTACAGAATCTTGATAAGGTAGAAGGGATTGAGCGTTTGCGTATTTCTTCCATCGAGCCAAACCTGCTGAAAAATGAAACCATTGACTTTGTGTCAAAGAGCCGAACCTTTGTTCCACATTTTCATATTCCGCTGCAATCGGGCAGCAATGAGATTCTTAAGAAGATGAAACGCCGCTATATGCGCGAATTGTATTCGGAAAGAGTTGCGAAAATCCGCGAAGTGATGCCGCATGCCTGTATTGGTGTGGATGTGATCGTTGGTTTTCCGGGTGAGACAGATGAATTATTTCTGGAAACTTATAATTTCCTGAATGAACTGGATATTTCATACTTGCACGTTTTTACGTATTCTGAAAGAGATAATACCGAAGCGGCTGAAATGGATGGCATTGTTCCGGGAAATGTCCGTGCGAAACGAAGCAAAATGTTACGCGGACTATCCGTTAAAAAACGCCGTGCTTT
>NZ_CAMLMK010000150.1 GCF_946481155.1 uncultured Flavobacterium sp. | reverse complement strand
AGGATTTTATAAAATTCTGGATAGGCAATAACGCTGACAATACTACACAGGAAGGTATCGCGCTGTTAATGGATGTCACTCCCAAATTCCACGAATCGGAATTTGATAAAGAAGAGAAAAAGACTATTGGATTTGGAATGTTGTCACAATATGTGCTGCGTTACAAATCGTTTTTAATTCAGTTGATTTTAAACTTACTTGCCGGCAGTGTATTGGCGCTTATTTTCCCTTTTCTGACACAAAGCATCGTCGATGTTGGAATTCAAACGCAAAACCTGAACTTTATTTATATGATTCTTTTCGCGCAATTGTTTCTTTTTGCCGGAAGAGTTGGCTTAGAACTGATCAGGGGCTGGATTATGCTCCATCTTTCCACACGGATCAATATATCTTTGATTTCCGATTTCTTTATCAAATTAATGAATCTTCCTATTTCGTTCTTCGATGTCCGGATGACAGGAGATATCATGCAACGAATCAACGATCATCACCGAATTGAAAGGATTTTGACGACATCATCGCTTAACGTGATATTCTCATTGTTTAATATGGTTGTTATGGGAGGTGTTTTGGCTTACTATAACGTATCAATTTTCCTGGTGTTTTTTGCCGGAAGTATTTTGTATTTCGGATGGATACTACTATTCTTAAAACGTAGGGAAGAACTTGATTACAAGCGTTTTTCGGAAGTAAGCCAGGAGCAGAGCAAAGTCATGGAGCTTATCAATGGAATGCAGGAAATAAAATTGCACAACGCCGAGAAACAAAAACGTTGGGGATGGGAATACGTACAGGCAAGATTATTTCGTGTTTCTATTAAAGGACTGGTGTTAGAGCAAACCCAGACTGCCGGTTCTTCGGTAATCAATGAACTGAAAAATATTTTCATCATTGTTCTTTCGGCTAAGCTGGTTATCGACGGCTCGCTAACCTTTGGAATGATGTTGGCGATAAACTCTATTGTAGGCAGTTTAAACGGACCAATTACACAGCTTATTAGTTTTGTACGAGAGTTGCAGGATGCTAAAATCTCCTTGGCACGTTTGTCGGAAATCCACGAAAAGGAAGATGAAATTCAGCAGGAAGAATATCAGACCAACGATGTTCCTCAAAACGAAGATATTCATATTAAAGAGTTGTCCTATCGTTATTTAGGTTCTGATATTCCGGTCCTGGATAATTTGAATTTAACCATTCCGTCCAATAAAGTAACTGCTATTGTTGGAGTAAGCGGCAGCGGAAAAACCACATTGATGAAGCTTTTACTCAAGTTTTATGAACCAAATGATGGGGAAGTGACGGTAGGGAATACTCAATTGAAGAATATCACCCAAAAAGCATGGCGTAATAATATTGGAGCCGTGATGCAGGAAGGCTTCATTTTTAATGATACCATTGCTAACAATATTGCCGTTGGTGTTGACATTATAGACAAGCAAAGATTAGTATATGCTGCCGATGTGGCAAACATAAAAGAATACGTTTCTGGCCTGCCTTTAGGGTATAATACAAAAATAGGCTCGGAAGGCCTTGGGATGAGCACCGGGCAAAAGCAACGTCTGCTAATAGCAAGAGCGGTGTATAAAAACCCTGAAATGCTCTTTTTTGATGAAGCGACTTCGGCCCTGGATGCCAATAATGAAAAAGAGATTATGCAGAAGCTGGATTTGTTCTTCAAAGATAAAACGGTTGTGGTAATCGCGCACCGATTAAGTACGGTTATGAACGCCGATCAAATTGTGGTGTTGGATAAAGGAAAGATTATCGAAATGGGCAACCACTCGGCTTTAGTGGAACAGAAAGGAAATTATTTTGAATTGGTCAGGAATCAATTGCAACTAGGAAATTAAGAAGATGATAGAAAAAAATAAAGATACATTTGAATTACGCAGCGAAGAAGTACAGGATATCCTAACGCGAGTCCCGCATTGGATGATCCGTTGGGGAACGGTCCTGATTTTTGGAATCATCATAATGCTGCTTACGACTTCATGGTTCTTAAAATATCCTGATGTGGTAGCAACTGAAATCGTTATTACGACTAATATTCCGCCCGAAAAACTAGTCGCAAAAACCTCCGGCCGTATCGAAGCGATATTAGTGAAAGACAGGACAATAGTAGCGGAGAACACGCCTTTGGCGATTATCGAAAATTCAGCGGATTACCAGGATGTTTTTCTTTTGAAGAAGGTTGTTGATGCTTCGAAAGCAGATGGGAATTTTCCCTTTGAGCAGTTGAAAAACCTTCAGTTGGGCGAAATCGAAAGTGCTTTTGCCTTATTTCAAAAAGAGTATATTGCCGAAAACCTGAATGCGGATTTACAACCCTATCAGGTGGAAAACAGCGCACAAAAATCGGAAAGCAACCAAATAAAAGAACGACTGAATCTATTGCTGCAACAGAAAAGCATCAACGAGCAGGAATTAAAGTTACAGAAAAACGAAATTAACCGATATACAACTTTACATACTAAAGGCGTAATCTCCGATCAGGAATTTGAAACCAAAAAACTGAATTACCTGCAATCGGAAAAGAATTATAAAAATTTATTATCGTCCATTTCGCAGTTAAGATCCGCATTAATTGCCAATACTAAAGCGGTAAAAGCTACCGAAATTACCAGTACAAAAGAAGAAGTAAATCTGGACCGCAATGTAATGCAGTCGTTTTATCAGCTGAAAAAAGCAATCAAAGACTGGGAATTAGCTTATGTGTTGCGATCTTCCGTTGAAGGAGAAGTTTCTTTTTCTCAGGTTTGGGTAGAAAATCAAACGATAACCGCAGGAGAAAACGTGTTTTCCGTGGTTCCGAAAATAGAAAAAGGATTTGTTGGAAAAGTAAAAGCTCCGGCGCACAATTCAGGAAAAATCAAAATCGGACAGCAGGTAAATATTCGTTTGGCAAATTTTCCCGATCGCGAATTCGGTATACTGAAAGGGGAAGTGAAAAATATCTCGCTGGTTCCGGATAAGGAAGGGAATATCATGATGGACATCGCATTGCCAGAGAAACTGACTACCAATTACAAGAAGGAAATCCCGTTTCAGCAGGAAATGAAAGGCTCTGCAGAAATCATTACAGAAGATCTGCGTTTGCTCGAACGAATTCTATATCAATTCAGGGATGTTTTTAAAGTAAATTAAAGTTTCAGATAGAAATCTTTTGTAAGTTCGATATACTCGGGAGTGTACTGATGACGCGCAGTTTCTATTACCAGTTCGTCTGTAATTGCATCTTGTTGTATTCGACTGAAAGCGAGTAAGCTGCGCTTGATTTCCGTTGTCGGAGTGCCTTTAACTCTTGTAATTTTTAAAGGATATAATTCATTTTCTTTGGCTAAGCGGATAAAGTGCTCTTCTTCTTTAAAAGGAATTATCACGGCAAAGATCCCATTATCAGAAAGCAAAACCGAAGCAGCTTCTGCTAACTCCTCAAAAGGCATGGCATCTGCAAAACGTGCTAAATCGCGTTGTGAATTCTCGGATTTGTATTCATCCGTATAAAATGGAGGGTTGGAGACAATCAGGTCGTACTCTTCTTCCATTTCATCCACAAATTCGTCCAATCCTGCATGATAGCAATATAGTCGGTCGTTCCACGGACTGTTTTCAAAATTATCCGTAGCCTGCTCGTAGGCTTCGTCATCAATTTCAATGGCGTCAATCTGTTCAGCATGGCTGCGTTGGGCTAACATCAGAGTAATTACTCCGGTTCCTGCACCAATATCAAGAATGTTATAGGGATTGTTGATCAGTGGCGTCCAGGCGCCCAGTAAAACACCATCGGTGCCCACTTTCATAGCGCATCGGTCCTGTGCAACGGAAAATTGTTTGAAATTAAATTTGCTCATAAGAAATTACAAATACCAAACTCAAAATTCCAACTTTTTAATCTTGCGAATTTAGTTTTTGGAATTTTAACCAAGATAAAGATCCACTAAACCTTCAGGAGTATCAAGAACGACTTTTTTATTCGCCCTGTCAATCTCAACAATGAAAGCATCGATCATAGGAATAAGGATTTCCGTGTCGTCTTTCATGATTTCAAAAAGCGGCTGTGCAGTGGAATCGTTAATGGAAACGATTTTTCCGATATTCCCCAAACGCACATCCTCCACATCAAAACCAATCACTTCATGGAAATAGAATTTCTTGCCTTCAAGTTTCGGTAAGGTGCTCAACGGAAGGTATACTTCGCAGTTGATCAGTCGGTCGGCATCTTCTTCGCTGTCTACTTCCTCGAATTTTACTCTGAGGAAGTCACCTTTGTGAAGGCCGCCTTTTTCAATAAAAAATGGAATCAGATTTTTGTTGAATTCAACAAAAACTGATTCCAGATCTTCATACATTTCAGGTTCATC
>NZ_CAMLMK010000149.1 GCF_946481155.1 uncultured Flavobacterium sp. | reverse complement strand
AACCACTTGGTTTTATCAACAATGAAATCGTTTGAAAATGAATGACCGAAAGATAAATTCATCCGGGTACACAAATCTTTTATTGTGAATATTGATAAAATTGAGAAGTTCAACAGTAAGTTCGCCGAAATCGGACCACATAAAATACCGTTGAGCCGAAACAAGAAAGAAGATCTTGTAAAAGCTATCGAAAGTGCATAGCTAGTAGTTGTCTACATTTATCGACACTTTTATCGCTCTGTATTGAGCAATTGCCTCAAAGCTATTCAGTACCCTCTGGATAGTTTTTTTTGTTGTACCCAAATGGTTTTGCGAAGGAATCTTAATCAGTATCGTACGGATGAACTCATTGCGGATACGACTGATAGCAGGTTCTTCCGGACCAAGGATTGGAATCTGAAGTTGTTGTACCAAAACGTTATACATCCACAGCGAGCCTTCTTTCAGTTTATCGAAGTCGCGATGCTTTAAGGTTAGTTTTATTAAACGATAATACGGTGGATATTTGAAATTATGGCGCTCGTAGATCTGCTCGTTATACATCCCGATGAAATCATTACTTACTACCTGCTGAATGATATTGTGATAAGGATTGTATGTCTGAATCATTACTTTCCCGCGCTTCTCACTTCTCCCCGCTCTACCTGATACCTGCATCATCATCTGATAGGCGCGCTCGTGCGAACGGAAGTCGGGTTGGTTGAGCATGTTATCGGCGTTCATTACTCCGACTAGTGTTACATTATCGAAATGAAGCCCTTTAGCCAGCATTTGTGTACCCACTAAAATATCAATTTCCTGGTTCTTGAAGGTGTCAATAATCTTTTCGTAGCCGAATTTTCCCCTGGTGGTATCCTGGTCCATTCTTCCGATGGTCTTTTCCGGGAATAGTGTTTTTAATTCAATTTCTATTTGTTCGGTGCCGAAACCTTTTGTTGATAAGTCTACAGATTGGCAAGCATGGCAATGTGTTGGGTTCGCAATCGAATAGCCGCAATAGTGGCAACGCAATTGGTTCTTGAATTTATAGTAGGTCAGACTCACATCACAGCTTGGGCATTGGGGTACGTGTCCGCAGGTCATGCACTCTACGAAGGGTGAGTAACCGCGTCTGTTCTGAAATAAAATAATCTGTTCGCCTTTTGATAAAGCTTCTGCCATTGCTTCCAGTAAATCATCACTGAAATGGCCGTTCATCTTCTTGCGTTTGTATTTATCTTTTAAATCGACAAGGTATATTTCCGGCAAGATGACATTCCCATAACGCTCGAAAAGCTCTACCAGTCCGTATTTACTTGTCTTTACATTGTAATAGGTTTCCAGACTTGGCGTAGCCGAACCCAGCAGTACCTTTGCTTTATGGCTTGATGCTAAAACTATAGCCGCATCACGGGCGTGGTAGCGCGGTGCAGGGTCGAATTGCTTGAAAGTCTGCTCGTGTTCTTCGTCTATGACTATTAGGCCTAAGTTAGAAAAAGGAAGGAATAATGCTGAACGGGCTCCGATGACAATCTTAGCTTTATCGGAATTCTGCAATACCTGGTTCCAGACTTCTATACGTTCATTATTAGAATATTTGGAATGGAATACTGCTACCTGATTACCAAAATAAGCGGTTAACCTGGTGACTAATTGTGTTGTTAGGGCAATTTCTGGCAAGAGATACAATACCTGTTCCCCTTTGTTTATATATTCTTCAATTAACTTGATATAGATTTCCGTTTTTCCGGAAGCGGTTACTCCGTGAAGTAATGTTACAGCATGTCTATCGAAAGACTCTTTTATTCCATCAAAAGCGGCTTGCTGCGGAACGCTTAACTCAAAACCTACCTCATCTTCCTTTTCGAAGGAAACGCGGTCGTGAGCGATGAAATACTCTTCGAATATCCCTTTATCCACTAATGATTTTACAACAGATGCTGTACTTCCTGAGGTCTCGACCAATTGCTTTACGGAAATGGGTTTCTTCTCTTTGGCATTTAACTGAAAATAGTGCAATACCAATTCGCGTTGTTTTTGGGCACGGGACAGGATTTCCATTAGCTCCGCAAGTTGTTCCTGCTGGAGAAACTCCTGCTGTAATCGGATATATCGGGTTAATTTGGGTTTGTATTTCTCAGCGACTTCTTCTTGTAGTACTAATACGTTTTTGGCCAGCATCGCATTTAGGATTGGGAATACGTTTTTCCTTCCTAAGATGGAGACAATGTCTTCGACTTTTAGAGAAGATTGTTGCTGTAACGCCTGATAGATTAAGAATTCACTATCGGAGAGCTCTTTCGCATCAATATCCAGTTCTTTTTGAGCGGAAATTATAGTCTCGCTTTCCAAAAGAAATCCTGATGGCAAAGCGCTTTTGAATACTTCTCCTATTGAGCACATGTAGTAAGCTGCAATCCATTGCCAGTGTGCTATCTGAATTTCATTGACTACTGGTGATTCGTCGAGTATCTGGTGTATTTCTTTGGCCTGATATAAGGTGGGTGCGTTTTGATGTAAGTCGATTACCAATGCCGTGTAGATCTTGCTCTTACCGAATGGGACAGCCACGCGCATTCCCTTCCGGATGTACTGAAACTCGGCTTCAGAGACCTGATAGGTGAATGTTTTGGGGAGGGCTAACGGTAAAACTACTTCTACAAAATGCGGCATATATTTCTTTTGAACTACAAATATAGGATTCCGTATTTTATTTTGAGTAAAAAATTAGAATCTAACTTTTTTAGCCACGAATTCACGAATTGAAAGCGTTTAATTCGTGAATTTGTGGCTGATACAATAAACAAAAAACTGCCCAAAAGGACAGTTCTTTATAAAATATTTTCATCGAAATTATTTGCCTAACATTGCTGATTTAAGGTTTTTATCAGCTGGCTTGCCTGACAGCCAGATTCCGAATAATGCCTTTTTGAAATCAGCACCGTCGATGACTCCTTTTTCTTTACCGTTTTTAGAGACTACTACTCCTTTTCCGGGAACGTTTACGATATCGAATACATCACCTTTTTTGATTTCATCTTTAAAAAAAGACTTGAACTGTGCAATTTTAGCTTTGATTGGCGCTGTATTTCCGTTAGTTGCATTCTCAAAACCTTCGTTAACGGCATCCACCATTTTCTCGCTGGTAATCATACCGGAGATGATGGTTAGTTTGATGGCTGCTGCATCTGCGCTGCTCATGATTTCTGCTGCATTGGAACTCTTTTTTGGTAAATACAATGCTCCCACATATAAATCGATCCACATTTTCTCACGAATACCTGCTCCGTTAAGTACCAGATTCTGACCTTCAAGAGTTACTTTCTGTGCTACTTTAACACCTCCAACGTCTGTGGTTTGTGCTGTCGCAGAAAATAGTCCGGTTACAGCAACAAGTAATAATGTTAAGAATTGTTTTTTCATAATTTGTGTGTTTTAGTTTGTTAAATATATAAATTTTTTCTTTTGTGCTTGTTGATAATTGCATTTAGTTCGAAGCCCAAAAGCAAAATCATACAGTTAATCCATATGAAGAACATTAATACAAGAAGTGTACCAATTGATCCATAAAGCTCATTATATCGTGCAAATTTTGTTACGTAAATACCAAAGACATACGAAGTTATGATAACCAAAACTGTTGTAAGCATAGCGCCGGCGTTGATAAACGGGATCTTTTTGGTTTCTCTGGTACCGTATTTAAATAAGAAGGAACAGGATACAAAAATCATTACCAGGATGAAGATATATCTGGCCCATTCTATTATTATTACATCATTGAAGTGGAAACGGTTGGAGAACTTCTGAATGAAAACCTCCGAAACTACGATGGTTGAAATCGTAAGGATCAGTATCATGGAGAACTTTAATGAAAGTCCGATTGCTACTGCATATTGGCGGAAATAGCCACGCTTAATGGTAATCTGATGCGATGATTCGAAGCCGCCCAAAATAGCATTCATACCGTTGGACATCAGGAAAATCGATAACAGGAAACCGGAAGAAATCAAGCTGTCGTAACTGTTATTCATGATATCCTTCAGGATGACTTCTATGGCACCGTAGGTATTTGGCGGTACACTATCGGCGACGAACTGCAGGAAATCCTCCTGAAAGCCCTCTACAGGAATGTATGGAATAAGGTTCAGGATGAACAGTGCAAAAGGAAACAAGGCCATGAAGAAACTGAAGGCAATTGCCCCAGCCCTATAGGAGAAAGCACCCTTTGCAATACCGATTCCGTAGAGTTCCATTAGATCGTAGACCGATAAACCTTCCAGTTTCGGAACTTTCAGGGTCTTTGTAAACGCCATTAGCTTGTTGAGCACTGGAATTTTCTCGATTACATCTTCTATTTCTTTGGACATTCTTTTTCTTTTAGAGTCGAAAGTCGAAAGTCAAAAGTCAAAAGTCAAAAGATAAGCACATTAGTTCTCTCTTAACTCTGAACCTAAGTACTTTATACTTTTCGTATTACTCCTCTT
>NZ_CAMLMK010000148.1 GCF_946481155.1 uncultured Flavobacterium sp. | reverse complement strand
CTGTTCAATGATTCGACCACCGCGGCCAATGAAACATTTAATACGATTTTACGGTATATTAAAATGCCAGTTGCAAATTGCTTTTTGTTGGGTCTTAATAACCTTCCGACAATACATTTTTTACAAAAAATAATTTACTGAGACAAAATACAAAATTTATAAAGAGGCTGCACAATGCAACCTCTTTATATACATTCACTACCGGCTATACCAAAGCCAACCGAACAGCCTGTTCAACCGGAGCATAAGTATCAGTAGAATCTGAAATAGATAATTCTCCTTTCAACAGTAATGGCGGTTGTGCCATAAACTTAGGAACGGCTCCTCTATGAGCTTGAGCAGAATGAACTAAAAAAGGGTGACATAAATAAACAGTACCTGCTTTACCCGTCGCATATACCTCTTTCCTTTTAGGTAGGGTGTCTAACTTACCTGCAATTTCCGTAAATGAAAGACCAGAGTCACCTTCGTTCATTAACAGTTTCGCGATGTCAATGTGAGAGCCTTCATAAATAACCGTTGGCGCATCATTTTCGCACACATCCGAATACAATACGAGCATCAACAAAGCTCTGCCCTTTGATTTTATATTGGATCTCCATTCAAAGTAATTACCAGGATCAGTTCCGGGAAAACTTACATCAACGTGTTTACCTGTATCGTTCGGTTCCTGATGTGAAGGGAATCTGACTGGGAATGTGCCTACACTTCTGCAAGGCATCCATCTATCATGACCAATGAGTTGGTCAAAAATTAAATGCAATTTTTTGCTGTTTAACGACTCCAAAAATGGTCGTTGCGTGTACATGCCTAACCGTACAACAGGCTCAGTCCAAGTGGACGGATTATATCTTTCACAGGGAAGGTCATTCCATAATATATCTAAAGATG
The DNA here is from genome assembly GCF_946481155.1 of uncultured Flavobacterium sp. The sequence goes on along the minus strand of NZ_CAMLMK010000148.1, from coordinate 3,580 downwards.
CATCAGCAATTTCTTGAGAAAATGCATTTTCAATGCGAACAAAGCCATTAAGAACAAACTGCTCTATTTCCTTTTTACTTAGTATTTCTGACATAATTTTTCAAGTTGAAATCTATTACCTGGAGCAGTAGTACTTTGCCGCCCAAATTAGGTGAGATTGGTAATGAAATTTGACAATTAGAAAACCACGCTATGGGGAATAAACACAGCGCACTGCTTAAGAACCAAGCTAGAAAAGGAATTTTATAACATCACAGTCATTCTCATCGGTTAAAAATAAAAATTATTTGAATGCATACAAAGCATTTCTGCCACCCTTTGAATAATACTCCCCAAAATTGCGCGAAAGACCGTTTTGAACTTTTTAAAGGACCTCAGCCATAGCGGCTATTTTCATTACAAAACACAAGGTGCAACACGTGAACTAACCATCATGGGGAACTATATATTTATTAAACAACCATTGTATTATAACTTGGAAATGGGCCGTAATGGTCATAAAATTGTGGAGTATTATGAATTGATCCCATCACATCTTCAAAAAAAATGTAAAACTCATATTTTTCTATTGTCCAGAATTAGCGATGAATTGATGATTTTACCATCAGTAAAGGAAATCCTTATATTCATCTGCTGCCCGATCAGTGATCTGACAACTTCATTTTTAAGTTGAAACAAGTGGATGTTTCTGATATCAGAAGACAAATTCGAGTTACCAGGCACATCATAATTATACGATTCAACAAAGGCGCTTGGATCACGAAATGTTTCTGCCAGCAAGCATCCGTTGTTATCTGCCCTGTGCCAGTCACCAGGCTTTTGCAGTATCCCATCTTTCCTGAAATGGGTAAATCTGGATGCGTCGTTTAGTATCGACGCTGATTGTTCTTGTTCATTAAGCCGTATTTCAAATTTCGAAATAGTGTCAAGATGACCAAACGCACCCTCTGGCGTATTTGATCTATTCCAAATAAATTCATGTTTCAGACTTATATATTCTACATCGAATTTAACGGCTAACAAAATGGGCGAAAGAGAATCGTCGATGTCAATTGAGTCCTTTAACTGCCAGCATCCATCTTTTGAATCGAATTCACCAACAGAATAAAGAGCTAAGCTTACATCTTTTAATCTATAATGCTCCCGGTATGTACTTGAAAATTCAACTATCGCGAAGAGAATCGCTATAGCTGCGGCAAACCAAAGTAACAATTTAGCTTTTCTGTTCATACTAACTTTCATTTTCCTTTTTTTCCAATTCGATAAGCGGCATTTCCACGCCCTGCCCAATAGGGCCAACAGCATGCCTCATACAGCCAAGATCTAAACCTTATTAATTCAGACCAATTTAGCGAAAATCCGCAAACAGCATAGGTCCCTCCTTACACAGTTTTCGCCCCCTGGCATGTTGCTTTATCCATTACACGTTTTTAAAGGATTATAATCATGTCCAACCCAAACTTTGCCGTTCCGATAACACTGCATATTTTGCAGCAACGGGAATTACCTGCCCGAGCAAACGAAACCATGATACCCTTCCTCAAAAAAATATTCGGCAAACAAAAAGCTGTTAATCGCAGTACACCCTTCCCCGAAGAATGGAACCTAACACTGTCGGATTTATTTGAATAACTTAAGGCCGGTAAAAGACCGGAAATAAAAGACCCCGAAATGACCTGGGCAAGAGAATACGAAAGAAGTCTTATTCCTGACGGCTACCGGTTTCCGCAAAAGGGCGATATGTACGAATCAAGATTCGATCAGGAAGTAGATTTTCTGACCTCATGGAGCGCCCCCTACATTGGCGGCGGTACAACAACACTGTTCGCAGGTGAGAAAATCTGGCTTGACGCAATCCCCTCCGATCAAAAGCCAATCGGCGTTTACCTGCTTGCGGTCTATTACCAGGAATTGGAAGCACGGATCGTACCAGAAACCGACAGAACCGCCTTTAAGTATGGAAGTTTCAGCTTTTATGTAAGCACGAGGGTACTCAATGAAAATTTCAGATTGATAAAGACCGGTTTCAATAAGGGAAAATTTGTCTGACAGCAGAAGGCCCCATGTAAACAGGAAAACTAACACCAACAAAGAGCAATTGACAATGAATTTTATTCCAAAATTATTCCGCACAAAAAGAACACAATGCCCCAGATGCCTGGGCAAAGGACAGGTGGACATAGAAGACATCAGGCGCCTGAAAATGGAACTATTCTGGGAAACTGGCAAATGCGCTTACTGCAATGGTAAGGGAACCGTTCCGCCGGAAAGAATAGCAAAAGTGCCACCCGACCTCGAATACCTCACCAATGACCTTCGTGCGATAGAAAGGTACAAGGTGCTGCATGGAAAAGTAGATGCGCTCCAAAGGGCTGCCGCGTCCAAAGAACGGGTATTGTCATTCGTGGCCGAAATCCGGCACCTCTACTACATCAAAAACCTCGAACCGGAACAGATCGTTAGCCATCTCACAGCAGCAAACGGCATAAGCGACATCCGGGAAGATGAACGGCAGGAACTGATGGAATACATCAACAAAGTAATATCAACAAGCCGGTAGCAAATCCGGCATAACGGATTATAACTAATGACAACCTATCTCACAAAAACAGAAGACGGCAAAACACATCATTTCAGGGTAACCGTGGAAAATAACGGCTTGGATATCGTTTCCGGCGTGTTTTATACCCGGATGGAAAAATACTATGAAGGGGCCGTCGACAACGCAAGTGCTACCCTTCTGCGTGATAAACTGGTCGCTGAAAAAGTAAAGGATGGGTTTCGGGTCACGGATTTTACGGAAACACCAGAAAATACCGTCAATGTTTACGACAAAGCCAAATGGCATTATGACGGAGAATTTCCGGACGGCCTCGACGAATTTCAAGGCTTCGTGCACACCGGGATGTTCCTAGGCTGGCTCATTGACAACGACCTTGTAAGCGAGGAGTTCAAACTGGATTTTGACCACGAAATCCAGGCGTTCAAGAGCCAGCGCCTGATAGGAGCACAAATCTCATTGCAAAATTTCATGAAACTTTGGGCAATAGAGGTCTGATTTTCATTTTAAGTATCCGCTCTGATGCGCAGTTTGCCCCACATCATCCACCATTAAATCTGTATAAATCGTTCAGGATACTAGGACATTTAAAGCAGTCTCCAAGCTGTCACAATTAAAATCAAAAGTTTCGAGGCAATTGAACTCTGTGCTCAACCAAACGACTAACAAATCATCCTTTTTTATAGAAATATTTGTATCACTTTCCTTACTATTTTAAAGGCTAGTAGTATCTTGTGTATTGGATCCCTACGTTAAAATTGCAAAAAAATATTATGAGGTACTATGCGTTATTAAGTTGTCTTTTCATGATAATATTTATTTTCCAATTTAGGGAAAACGGCACTCTTAATGATATCATAGAAAAAGGCGTAACTGAAAGAGTATTGATTATAGACAAAACGGGAAATTGCCTAAAATCTACAAGAAATAGGAACAGAGCAACTGTAATAACGAAAAATTCAATTCAATTTAAAATTTCAATTAGTTACAACGATTGTGTTACACTAAATAAAAATGATT
>NZ_CAMLMK010000147.1 GCF_946481155.1 uncultured Flavobacterium sp. | reverse complement strand
AGTAATATACTTTTAGATTACGTCCATTTTTCTCAACGTAATCAGCAAAACCGTCACCATTAAAATCTTTAAACTCCCTATTAGTTTCAGATACTGTTAAATTTGCGCTGGCACCAAAAGCACCACCTCCTTTGTAATATACAATCGGGATAAATCCTATAATCGGGATAACGCAGCAAATTGGATACTTATAAAAATAAATCGCTTTTCCTGAAATTGAGGCATTCGACGATTTATTATTGCTTTGTAAAGAGAGTGATGATGTATCATATTTAAGAGGCACTGCCAGAGAGGAGAACGCACTTCCCAAGTTATATTGTACTGTAGCATTACCACCAGTAAAATTAAGCAAGTCAAGTAAACCGTCACCATTCATGTCCTGAAGTGAAGTTTCAACGTTACCTCCATTAGCAGAGTAACCTAGTGAAATTGAAAAAGGTACATTGCCGATATTAAATCCTGTCGAAATACCAAAACTTGCACTTAACGAATTAGGTTTAGTTTCGATTGAAGTATACAACGGGAACGCTTCGTAACTATTAGTGAACGCAGATCCCAGATTTAACTGATAGGCAAAGCCATTATCCTCCAGAACACGATCAGGTAATCCATCTCCATTTAGATCTAATAAAGCATTTTTTTCTTTATTGCTTCCTGATAAATTCGCGTTGATTCCTAAACTGAATGTAGGGTTTCCGGAATCACTTTTTGTCTCACCGGTTTTTTTCCTGCCGGCAACAGTGTAGCTACCCGAAAATGCAAGCGCGGCATTATCACTATCATTGCTGTTAAGCGGATTTATACTGTAATTTCCAGCTGCAGATCGGTGACCTCCCGTCATCATTGTTGTCTGTGCATTGTTTGAAATTAATAGATCCGGGTATCTGTCACCATTCACATCGATAAAGTCCGAATCTGCATTACTGTAACGAGATCCACTTGACGTGTATGTTACGGAATTATAACCAGCCGATAAACTAACCGCCACACTGTTCTGTGTTTTAGTTAAAGCATTCATCCCTGTATCTTGATTAGCCACAAGGTATGGACTGTCTGTATCAGAAGGATCGGTAAAAACTTGTCCGAAATAGGAATCCTGGATATTGCCATCTCTCATTTCTGTAGGTGCAGAATATTGATTTTCTGCGATACCAATCCATTTTTCAACTTCCTGGTTTTCTACATAATTTCTATAAGGCTGCATTGACATCAAGACCGCATTACGATTCATATTGCTTAAATCTAAATTGACCAAAACAGCATTCAATATAGCATCAACATCCGTATTGGCATCGACCGGCGTATTAGCTGGAGGAAGATCCAGAGCAGCAGCAAGCTGGGCGTTAATACAATCTGCTATCTCTTGACTGGTAGGGAGACTATTACAGCTGTTCATGTCAATTCCAAGTCCGTTTGCCAAGGAAATTAAAGGATTTTCCACAATAGCCAGGTTGATCAATTTACTGTAATTATCACTAGGAATGGTTGTGTCATTGTCAAACGCATCATTATAGATAAATTGTCCCCAACTTCTGTGCATACTACCTAAGTGTTTATTCACATCATGATTTGCCTCAGCAGTCATTCTCCAATAATGATAGTAATCCGAATAAGGGTAATTCCACTCATTAACGGTTCCGTCTTCGTATCCGATTATGACATTTCCGATTCCATTCTTTTCTCCAGACACTTGGCAGGTGGTAAAACTTACTGCCTCGGTATATTTTTTAAACAAGGCCAGATTCGTTGACCCTTCCGCATAGAATTCGCAGTTTATTCTCGGATAGGTGCTGTTTGTTCCTGAATAGAAAGTGATTGGTGGTCCATCTACAGCGATATTTCCTCCAGAAATCGTTACCGTTCTTTTTCCTATAACTACTCCGTCTTTCTTAACAACGAATCTGAAAGAACCATTATCGGCACTATTTAATAGCGAAGGTGCGCTAGGATGCATATACGTATTTGGCGCCACTTTATAAGTAGCCGTGGTAGTTGGAATGTTCCAGTCAACTAATCCACACTCGTTGAACAAATCATATTCTTTAGGCCCTAAATAAAAATCGTTGATACCAAATTCCTGATAGATTGAATAATTAGGCACTACATATTTCTCATATAGAGTAGCACCTTGCGCCGCTGAAGCACTATCAGGTGTAAAAGTAAATTTAGGTTTCCACTCCATATCTGTCCATTTCACATTTGAGTCTGAAGTGACAATAAATTTAAAGGACACTACAGTATTGGTTGGTATGGAAGAAAAATTTAGGTTAATTAAGTTTGCCGGGAATGTCGAAGAAGTTCCTGCAGTAAAAGCTCCTGAATCAAAAATAACATTCTCTATTGGCTGTGTAGCTGTACTATAGGAAGTTACCTGAACTATCTTAAAAGTGACATCATCTGACGGATTTACCACAGGCACATCATCCCATTCGATTTGCACATTTCCTGTATTTGGTAATGTCACGATTTGCTCATCCTCTAAAATGAAGTCATCATTGTAAGTATAGATGCTTTTACTATTCCCATTTTGATCAGGATCCGGGTTATCAGCATATTTAACAGTCGGATTTGTTTTTAAAATATCATTAGGACCAGCAGCATTTTTATGCAAACGGAAAAATATTTTTTGACCTTTCTTAACCTCGATGAGATACGTTGGATTATTCGTATATCCTAAAGGAGGATTGTTTCCGGCATAGTTATTGAAATCTACTAAGTCGCTGGTATCACTATGAGTAAATTCTTTTAGGTAGAATCTATAAGGTGTTACCCCGTCACTTTTAACAATATTGCTTTCTATACTGTAAACTACTTTACTTTCTGGTGTCTGAGGGAGAAACTCTAATTCATCGCGAATAGATATATAACCATGTCTAGGCGCTTCCCATACACGAACTACATCAAAATTAAAATCAGGTGTAGTGTCCGGTTCCGGATCGGGAACATCAGCTGGGTCAATCTCTCTTGGCGCAGCGGTTATTACCATATTAGGCGTTAATTCACTCGCGGTTTCAAAAATATTAGTTCCACCAGAAGCGCCTCTATTAAAATAAACGACATTATCATTAACGATATCGGGCAACATATCCCCGTTTCCATCCGTAATATAGATGCTCGTCTCTTCCTTGGTTTTAAAACGTTTTCGGCCAAATAATGCTCCGAAAAGACCCAATTCAACGGATTCTCCGAACATCGTTTTGGTCTTACCATCCGTTTTACTGAAATTATTGATGTTTAGTACTTCTTTACTGTCATTCGGATCAAAAAAATGATTGCCATTCCCATCTACTTTGTGTGGGAAATAAAACAGTGAGCTACTATTTCTTTTTCTATACAAAACATCATCAAGTCCATTACCATCCATATCCGACAAAGTAATTTTGCCTTTGCTTTTGGTATAAGATTCCCCAAAAGGAAGTCCTACAATAATATGATGCGTAGGATTATTGTCTGTATAAAAAAACTGAAACAGTCCTGGATAAGCTTCAGCATCCCAACTTAACTCGGTGGATTCTCCAGAATTAAGACGTGATGCATTCAACTGATTTCCTAAATTTAATATAAAGTTAGCATCAAAATCCGGAACGGAAATGTCTGTCGGCGCATCAAAAAAACCTTTAGCATTAGCATCCGGCTGATTATACTCAAAGGTATGTCTGTAAAATTCTTTATTATCTTTATCCTTTTCTGCAATATATTTCAATTGCTTCTTTAAAAAGGTACCATACCCATAATTTAGTTCGTATTCTCTAATCGAACGACTTGCTCCCACTCTTTTTACCTTTATACGTGTTAGCATATAAGGTTCAACTTGCTTAACCCCTAATCTTCCGTTGATGGTTATATCCTGTCTGGTAATGCTGGTTTCTCTAACAAAATCAACCAGATAGCTTCCGTTTGCACCAGCAAAGCCAGTATAAAAAATGTTTTTAATATGGAATACCTTTCCAGCGCTTAAATTTTGATGCTGTCCCGATAATTGTCCCAATACTGTGTTATCGTATACATATTTAACATTATTCCCATAAACATCTTCTGTCATATATAATCCCCAATGCACAATATTTCCAGCACTGTTTTTAATAACGGCATTGTTGTCTACTGCATTTTTTCCACCATACCAGTTAACAGTCCCATCGGTTCCGGTGACTTTCCAGTAATAATTGCTTGGCGCAGTCCCTAATCGTTCAATTTTCGCAAAGCTGCCTTGTTTTCTTGGAGTAAAAATGGCATTAGTAATAATAGGTCTTTCAGCTGTAGTATAAGTTGACGAACCGGATGAAGCATCATAATGGCGATTGGGCATCCAGTCTACCTTAACACCATTACCAATATCTATTCTGGGATACATTAACTGTTCTCCGTTCAGATTGTAAATCACCGTTTCTTTTCCATCGACAAAATTAGGAACACCCCATTTCGTATCAATCGTAATAGCTGGTGTGCTAATATTCCAGCCTTGTCCTAACCAACCGTTTCCTCCTTCACTGTTATATTGAATAGCCAAATTCGGCTGCATTCCCTTTCTGCCGGAAGGAATTTTAATAGGATAACTAACATTGGCATCTCCTTTTTGAGAAGGCTCAGGT
>NZ_CAMLMK010000146.1 GCF_946481155.1 uncultured Flavobacterium sp. | reverse complement strand
GGATACACTCGTATCATCAAGTTAGGAAACCGTTTAGGGGATAACGCTGATATGGCAATGATCGAATTAGTAGATTTCAACGAATTGTACAACGGAGGTAAGAAAGAAGTGAAAAAAGCTACTACCCGTCGTGGTAAAGCTAAAAAAGCAGAAGCGGCTACGGAAGCACCTGCTGCAGCTCCTGAAGCACCTGCTGCTGATGCAACGGAAACTAAAGAAGCTACAGAATAATCATGAAATTGATTCTTCAATAAAAATTAAGGATAAACTTTTTAGAGTTTGTCCTTTTTTTTTGTCTGTTCCCATCCTTTTGAAGGGTGGCCGAAGGACGGGGTGGTGGAGCAAAACTTTCAGGATCGTTTTAGCCATGTTCCCGCTGTCCGCTCTACAGGATGCCGCTCCCATCGGGGCTAAGGAAAAACTTTCGGCTTCTTTTGAGCGAAATTTTTTTAACGGCAGAATTTAAATTAAATTTGCACAACTTTTACAACAACACAACAATGAAATATTCGAATAGAAATCAAGCCATTCTCTTATTAAACGACGGAACGGTTTTCTACGGCAAATCCATCGGAATTGAAGGGAAAACATTCGGGGAAGTCTGCTTCAATACCGGAATGACAGGATATCAGGAAATCTTTACCGACCCGTCCTACTTCGGACAGATCATGGTAGCGACCAATGCCCATATAGGGAACTACGGCGTTCACGCCGATGAAACCGACTCCGACAGCATCAAAATCGCCGGATTGGTCTGCAAAAACTTCAGTTTCAACTATTCAAGACCTGACGCAGAAGGCAGTTTGCTGGAATACTTCGAAAAAGTAAACCTGGTAGCCATTTCCGATGTCGATACCAGAGCTTTGGTTGCCTATATCCGTGACAATGGTGCACAAAACGCCGTAATCTGCACCGACGGAACTTCAGTGGACGAGCTGAAGAAAATGCTTGCTGACGTACCAAACATGAAAGGGCTGGAACTGGCGTCAACTGTTTCCACAAAAGAACCATACTTCTTCGGTGATGAAAATGCAACGCACAGAGTAGCTGCTTTGGACTTAGGTATTAAAACCAATATCCTTAGATGTCTTGCCGAAAGAGATTGCTATATAAAAGTATATCCATACAACGCCACTTTCGAAGAATTGAAAGCCTTCAATCCTGACGGTTATTTCCTTTCCAACGGTCCCGGCGATCCGGAGCCTTTGAAAGAGGTTCAGGAAGTAGTACGCAAGATCATCAACGAAGGCAAACCGGTTTTTGGTATCTGCTTAGGACACCAGCTAATCGGATTGGCAAACGGAATTTCCACATACAAAATGTTTAATGGCCACCGTGGCATCAACCACCCGGTAATGAACGTTCTGACCAATCGCGGTGAAATTACCTCGCAGAACCACGGATTTGCAGTGGTTCGCGAAGAATTGGAAAACCATCCCGATTTTGAAATCACCCATGTGCATCTGAACGACGGAACTGTTGCCGGAATGCGCATGAAAAACAAAGCGATCTTCTCGGTACAATACCATCCGGAAGCAAGTCCGGGGCCACACGATGCCCGTTACCTGTTCGACCAGTTTGTTGAAAACATTACCCTAGCTAAAAATCAATTCGCAGCAAGCGATATCAAATAAAAGACAGTATTATGAGCATGATTATCAAAGTTCACGCAAGACAAATATTAGATTCAAGAGGAAATCCTACCGTAGAAGTTGATGTAGTAACTGAAAACGGAATTCTGGGAAGAGCCGCTGTTCCTTCAGGAGCTTCAACCGGAGAGCATGAAGCAGTGGAATTACGCGATGGCGGAAAAGCTTTTATGGGGAAAGGGGTTTTAAAAGCAGTTCAAAACGTAAACACGACTATTGCCGCTGAATTGGTTGGCATGTCGGTTTTCGAACAAAATGCGATTGATAAAATGATGATTGATCTGGACGGAACTTCAAATAAATCTAACTTAGGAGCTAATGCAATTCTTGGTGTTTCTCTTGCAGTGGCAAAGGCTGCGGCAAATGAAGTGGGAATGCCTTTATACCGTTATGTAGGCGGAGTTTCTGCAAATACACTACCGGTTCCGATGATGAACATCATTAATGGCGGTTCCCACTCGGATGCGCCTATCGCGTTCCAGGAATTTATGATCATGCCGGTGAAAGCAGAGAATTTTACGCAGGCCATGCAAATGGGAACGGAAATTTTCCACAATCTTAAAAAAGTATTACACGATCGAAAATTATCTACAGCCGTTGGCGATGAGGGTGGTTTTGCACCGAATTTAGCCGGTGGAACTGAAGATGCTTTGGATTCTATCAAATTGGCAGTTGAAAATGCAGGCTATACTTTCGGAGGTGATATCATGATTGCTTTAGACTGTGCTGCTTCAGAATTTTATGTAGACGGAAAATACGATTACACCAAATTTGAAGGCGCGACCGGAAAAATCAGAACTTCTGAAGAGCAAGCCGATTATTTAGCGGAACTGGCAGCAAAATATCCAATCATTTCCATCGAAGACGGAATGTACGAAGACGACTGGAAAGGCTGGAAATACTTAACCGAGAAAATCGGAGACAAGGTGCAATTAGTTGGAGATGATTTATTTGTAACGAACGTAGAACGTCTTTCTCAGGGAATTGAGCAAAACATTGCAAACTCCATCTTAATCAAAGTAAACCAAATCGGTACTTTAACAGAAACAATTGCAGCGGTTAACATGGCGCACAATGCAGGCTATACTTCAGTAATGTCACACCGTTCAGGAGAAACGGAAGACAACACGATTGCAGATTTGGCGGTAGCGTTGAATTGCGGACAAATCAAAACCGGTTCGGCATCGCGTTCAGACCGTATGTCAAAATACAACCAGCTTTTAAGAATCGAAGAAGAATTGGCGGATGTAGCTTATTTTCCAAAAGAAAGAGCTTTTAAAGTAAAAAAGTAAGTTTCTTTATAGAATACATATAAACCGGTAAGTCTTCTTGCCGGTTTTTTTATTCCTCTGATTGAGCATTGTTTTCCTTTACAAAGTATTTCGCCAGAAAATAAAACGAGAGGATATAGCAAAAAACGCTCGCCAATCGGATAAAAAGTAAACGATAATAATAATGGTAAATTCCGTAAAAAAGCTCACAGATAATTATATCCAGTGCATAAAGCATAAGATATGTGTTTTTTTGCGTTGAAGCCGACAAATACAATAACGTCGCGCAAAACACAACCGATGCTACAACAAGTCCGTACACTATAATCACTTTGTACAATTCAAAAGATTTGTCAAAAACGATGAAAGAGGAAATGTAGAGCGCACAAATCAGGAAGACTAAAGTTAAGATAATAAACAAAAGATTCTCCTTCTGAATCGCAGTATGTTTTTTTCTCAGCAACTCTTTTATTAAATGGTACAAAAGCAGGCAATACGCTAAAAAATTTAAAAATAAAACATAGATAAAATAACTGTAGCCTTCGATTAAATTGATCATTCCGGAAATAAACAATAAACCAATAATGGCACAATTGTAATACGTAACCGGTGTTTTGCTTTCTTCAACATAATAGAAGAAAATGGCGCCTATGAATAAAGGTTTTGTTACGTAGGATAAATAGAGCCAATCCATAATAATGGCAATGAAATATAAAATACCAAAAAGAAAGTACAGGGCAAGATGTGATTTAAGAAAGTTCATTTAGAACTGATTTTTTGATTTACGGATACTGAGAGGAATAGTAAAGAATTATATAACAAAATTAGCACAATGAATCGATATAATACTGATGTTCAGTGTTTTAAGATTGACAGTATCTCTTTTGTAAAAGTGCAGTGTTGCACAGAATTCACTCCTTCTTAGAAATCCAAATGCTGGTCTCACTAATGTTTTAGTTCTGATATTATTATCAGTTTTCTTTAAAAATGTTTTTTTTAAAATAATTAATGAAAAGGCTTTCATTTTTCTTTTTTAATTCATTGGGAATTTCATAAATTCGCCTAGAACAAAAAATAAATACATTTAATTCCTAATACAAAATGTCGAAAACTGCAATATTAGAGATTGATGGCAACAAATATGAGTTTCCAGTTATCGTGGGAAGTGAAAATGAGGTTGCTATCGATATTGAAAAATTACGTGCTGCTACCGGTGCAATTACCTTAGATCCGGGATATAAGAATTCAGGGTCGTGCCAAAGTGAAATTACGTTCCTTGACGGTGAAGAAGGAATTCTTCGCTACAGAGGATACTCGATTGAAGATTTAGCTGAAAAAGCAAATTTTCTTGAAGTATCGTATTTAGTAATCTTTGGAGAATTGCCAACCGCTACACAGCTGCAGCAGTTTGAAACAGATATCCACAAATACACTTTGGTGAATGAGGAAATGAAGAACATCATTGATGGTTTTCCTAAAACGGCACATCCAATGGGAGTGTTGTCTTCATTAACAAGTGCGTTAACAGCCTTTAACCCAAAAGTGGTAAATGTTGAAAACGAAAAAGAAATGTATGAAGCCGTTTGCAAAACCATGGGTAAATTCCTTGTGCTAGCAACATGGACATACAGAAAAAGCTCAGGATTCCCTTTAAATTATTACGATAATACTAAAGGATATGTAGAGAACTTCATGCGTTTAATGTTTGAGTTGCCAACAGGTCCTTACAAAATCAATCCAGTAGTAGTT
>NZ_CAMLMK010000145.1 GCF_946481155.1 uncultured Flavobacterium sp. | reverse complement strand
GGTTTGGTACCGCTGTTTACGGTTACGCCTACAACATTTTTGTAGAAAGTTTCAGCGTCGAAATCCTGCTCCAATACAGGTTTGGTGAAATCGTAATCAATGGAAATAATACGATCCAGTGCTAAGTTGGTTATGGGCTGACTTTGTTTTTTCCGGCCTACTAAAAACCATCGGTTATTGAATTCCTTCAGAATAAAAGGATGGAAAGTGAATTTTTGCTCGTCTCTGGATTTGAAGGACTTATAAGTAATCACCAAAACTATTTTTTTAATAATTGCCTGATATATCTCGTCCAGGAAATGCAGTCCTTTCAGGTTTTCGTTTTTGTCTAAATGGATTACGGGTTGCGTATTGGATTTTTCGGCATAAATTTTATCCTCAAGGCGCTGCAGGATATCGGAAACATCACTAAAGAGCGAGAAATCTTTGAACTGTTTCAGCATGGAAACGGTTTCGGTCAGTACATTGATATCGGTTTCGGTTAAGGGAATATCGGTGATGGAATAGTCTTCATCCTCATATCTGTAAAACTTCTTATCATACACCACAATAGGCGCATTATAACCCAATTTCTCACTACGCATTAACTGAATATCCAATTGCACGGTTCTTTTGCTGACGGGATTTTCTCTTCCTTCATATTCATACAATGCTTCGGAGCAGGCTTCCATTAAATCCTCTAACGTCCAGGTGCGATACTGGTTCTGCAGACATTTGTCTATGGTTTTATAGCGGATTAGGGCGTTCTTGTTTTGGGCCATTTTTTCTAAAGTTATCAGTTTACGGTGAACAGTTTACAGTTTTGTTAAAGAAGTTCAATTTCTCGTTTGATGTTTTCTCTTGCTTTTGTTTCGTATTGGGTTCTGAATTCCTCTGTCTGGAAAATGAATTTGTGTTCCAGGAAATGCTCTAAGGCCTTTTTGCGTCCGGGATTGTATAAGAAATCGGGATAGATGCTGTATTCTTTTCGTATTTGCCCGAAATAGGTTTTATAATCTTTCCAATCTTTTGCCAGTATTTTTAAGTCGAAGTCGATTAGCCATTTCCCATCTTCATTACCGTTAGGCTGATGGTCTTTTGTGGCAAGAATCATATCGAAAACGAGTTGTGCATCAAGGTTGGCTTCTTTTGGAAGGATTTTTACGGAGAATTCGGCGCTCTTCAGTTCATTGTCTTTTTTAGTACTGTTGTAGATGTAATCGTGGTAAAAGATCGCGTACAATACTTCGTTGGGATGCTGGAGTTGGGCATTATAATTATCAAAACAGGCAATCATTTCTCTCAGATGATTTAGGTTATGATAATGCCTTGCTTTTTTGGAATAGGCTTTTTCCAGATCGGACCAATGTGTTTGTATGGTTGCTGTAGGAAAGCCTATTTTTAAAAGTAATTCAGTGTATTTCTGCTGTAGATCCATTGCGAATATTTGCCCAAAAATAGCATTCCTTTTTTACTGCGCAAAATAATTGCGCTGTATGTTTTCAACTTTGTCCCATCAAACAAAAACAAACTGTCATGACCTTCAACATAAGTCGAAAGTCAAAAGTCAAAAGTCAAAAGTCAAAAGTGAAAAGTGAAAAGTGAAAAAGTCTAGCAATCCAACAATCTAAAGATCTAACAATCTAAAGATCTAACAATCTAAAAATCTTATAATCTAAAAAAATATGAATACACCAATCAACGGAAACGATTTAATTGCCTTGGGATATACACAAGGAACGGTCCTTGGCGTGGCTTTGAAGGTTAACAGAGGACGTTATGGCTATAAGAGAGAAGAGATGATCAATTATTTTGCCGATGTCCTGAAAAACCCGGAAAACTATCTTGATCATAAGGTTTTTGCTAAACTGGCAGTGGCTATCATTGAAAAAGCCAATGAAAAACCGGAAGACTTTATTACGCTAAATCCTGATCCGAAGGAATACACCCTTTTTGGTTCAGAACATATTGAAGAAGGCGCGAAAAAACAAATGGAAGTAGCAATGAAGCTTCCTGTGACAGTAGCCGGATCCTTAATGCCGGATGCGCATCAGGGGTATGGATTGCCTATTGGCGGCGTGTTGGCTACGAACAATTCTATCATTCCTTATGGTGTGGGAGTGGATATCGGGTGTAGAATGGCATTGTCCGTATACGATATTCCTGAAGCGTTTTATTTTGAGAATGAAGAGAAGTTCAAACGCGAACTTATTGCACATTCCAAATTCGGAGCCGGTCACGGTTTTCACGGGCAACATAAAGCGGATCACGATGTATTGGACCGAAACGAGTTCAACGACCATCCGTTTATTAAGAACATGAAAGACAAAGCGTGGTCGCAGTTGGGTTCGTCCGGAGGAGGAAATCACTTTGTGGAATTCGGTATACTGGAATTCATGGAAGACGATGCGGCTTTGAATATCCCAAAAGGAAAATACGTAGCGTTGCTTACGCATTCCGGTTCGCGTGGCCTTGGTGCGACGATTGCCGGACATTATACAAGAATGGCAAAAGACGTTTGCAGATTACCGGATGAAGCTAAAAACCTGGCATATCTGGATTTGAATTCCGCTTTAGGTCAGGAATACTGGATTGCGATGAACCTTGCCGGGGATTATGCCTCGGCGTGTCATGAGATTATCCATAGTAAAATGCAGAAAGCCTTAGGTGCAACGGTATTGGCGAAGGTCGAGAACCACCACAACTTTGCTTGGAAGGAAGTCTGGAACGGCGAGGAAGTAATCGTGCATAGAAAAGGAGCAACCCCAGCCGGAAAAGGCGTAATGGGAATCATACCGGGAAGTATGACGGCACCTGGATTCCTTGTGAGAGGAAAGGGTGAAGAAGGAGCAATCAACTCGGCTTCCCACGGAGCAGGCCGTCAGATGAGCAGAACGCAGGCGATAAAAACGATTACTAAAAACGAAATGCAAACCATGCTAAAAGACCATGGGGTGACCTTAATCGGAGCCGGGTTGGACGAAGCGCCAATGGCGTACAAAGACATCAACCAGGTAATGGCATCACAAAAGGAACTGGTGGATGTGGTTGCGAAGTTTACGCCTAAGATGGTTAGAATGGCGGATGATGGTAGTCGGGAGGATTAGGGGAGCAAGGCAGGTAGCAGATAACAGATAACAGATAACAGATAACAGGTAGCAGGTAGCAGGTAGCAGGTAGCAGGCAGCAGGTAGCAGAAGGCTGAGGCTATACAACGTGGTAATTATGGAAAAATTATATTGATTTTTATAACGCTGAAAATTAGGTGTTTGAGTAATTTTATCTACATAAATTATTGCTGAATTCAATTTCAAATTCGACAGCAATCTGAGTGGTTTTATGCCATCAGAATACTTGAAAAATGCCATCCTTTTTGCCCGCTGAACTGAAGTGAAATTTAAAAGATAAAATTATGAAAACTACATTCTTAAAAGCGGTTGTGTTTTTCATTATGATGAATGTCACCGTATCAGCCTATTCGTTTACAACGGAAACCGACCCTGTAACCACTGCTACTCCGGCAAAAACGGAAGATGTTAGAGGTCAACAGTTGGTAGAACGTCTGAAAGAAATCAGGGACATGGATAAATCGGAGCTGTCCAGAGCGGAGAAAAAAGAGCTTCGTAAAGAGGTTAAGGCAATTAAAAAAGAGTTGGCTGTAGACCACAAAGGGATTTATCTTTCTGTTGGGGCCATCATTATCATTATTTTGTTATTGATATTATTGCTTTAAACGCATCCTATTTGTCCTGATCCAGTCGAAGCGAATTCCCAAACAGGAACGCCTCACATAAGAATAAAACAGCTCTATCGGGCTGTTTTATTTTGATAAGCGCTATATGCAGATTAAAAAAATAAAACGATGTTAAATAAAGACTTTCAGATACTTACCGGCTATATCCAATGCTTTAATTCCTTAAAGAATTTCAATACTGATTTAATTGAAGAATGGACGACGGCATTGCTGAATTCAGGTTATGAGAGCGAGGCGGGTTTTATGCTGGCATCGTTTTCTAAGCCAATTGAGTTTTATGAAGTTGAACCTTACCTGAAAAAGATTTTAAGAGAATTAGGTTTAAAAAAGAAGGATGAATCAGAAGCCGAAGAAAGTTTTATAAGATACCATATCAATCAGATTGCCAATTCCAGAAATATCAGGGAAAGCCTTAGTACAGTTGCCGATTGGTATTACAGTTCCGATTTAGAGTTAAGTGATTTTTATTTCCTTAACCTTGGCTGGGAGGATCTTGATGTATTCGGGTGCAGCTATTATTACCAAAATGTCGATTTGAGTACTATTGAGCAGGTTGTTATAGGGAAGGCTGCTTTGTGGCTGAAAAAGGAAGAAGGGA
Source organism: uncultured Flavobacterium sp. (assembly GCF_946481155.1). Next base: position 488 of record NZ_CAMLMK010000145.1, on the reverse strand, counting down.
GATGACAGATAACAGATAACAGATAACAGAATGCAGAATGGATATGCCATAAAAAAATCCCCGAGTACCCATACCTCGGGGATCCGTATTTCAAAAGCTCAGTAAATTAAGCTTCTGATTCACATAAAAGGTTGATTAATGTAGTGCAGTTGTCAGCGTGACCTACCACTAATGATCCATTTGGACAACGGCAAGCCAAGATATCACCGTCTTTACCTGTAATTGATTTTTGTTCGCTCTTGCTTAATTCTTTGGCTCCTTCGAATTGTAAAATGTTTTTTAACATGTTCTGAATTTTTGATTTGTTGATTGACCTGATAATTTTAAGACAGTCGGGCTTTCTGTCTGCTCCTGTAAGAAGGAATTGTATTACAAAAATATCTATTTACATTTCAAAACCAAACAAATCACATTATAATATTGCAAAATATTTCTTACGTATTGATAATTAGTACCTAAGATACCATTTCGTTTTACTGGTGATAAAC
>NZ_CAMLMK010000144.1 GCF_946481155.1 uncultured Flavobacterium sp. | reverse complement strand
TTAAAATTTCTTTCTATTTTGCCAGACTGATCTAGGGTTTTAAATCCCCTTCACTTTTAATTTCACGAAACTCTTCCCCTTGAGCATGTAGGCCCCCGCGCCGTCAGTGCCAAACCACAGCATGTCCTTTTTATCCCTGTAGATGGTCCATATCGCGTCGGTACCAATGCGGTCTTTTGTTGTAAAATTGACTATCGATTTGCCGTCAAACCTCCAGATATTGTTATCGATGGTGCCTATCCAGAGGTTGCCCTCAGTGTCTTCTTCAACGGACCATACGCGGGCCATAGTATCGCTTTTGCTTTCAAAACTCTTGAGGAAGGCCGGATTTTCCAGCTTGTGTTCTTTGGTGACATTGACCAGCGTTTTACCGTCATAGCGGAAAAGGCCATAGCCATTGTTGCCGATCCAGATGTTGCCTTTGCTGTCTTCAAAAATAACGCGTACCGGAGCGCCTAATTCCGGGTCATCGAGCCAGGTGTATGTCTTGCCGTCATATTTGCAGACCCCGGCGGTACAGGTGCCAAACCATACGTTGCCTTTGCGGTCTTTGTAGGAGCAGTAGATGTCGTAGTGCTGGCGGGAGGTCTTCTTTAAGGGGGACGTTTGCGGCAGCTCAATTTTCATCAGTTTTTTGCCGTCGTAGTAATACTCTGCAATAAGTTCATGCGCGAGCGGATTGTATATGGCATGTGCCTTTTTTGTTGCTGTGTGCCGGGTAAAAACATTGCCGTTGTAGGAGCAGATGGCGTCACGGGTCCTGAGCCAGATTTCCCCGTCTTTGCTTTCGATGATATTCCAGACATAATTGCTGGCGAGCCCGTGTTCGTCGCGGAACTGGATTATTGTTTTCCCGTCGTATTTAAAAACGCCTTCGCCATCGGTAGCAAACCAGAAGTTGTTTTTGGAATCCTGTATAATGCAGCGCACGGAGCGGCCCACTTCCGTTACGGTATCTCCGGCAACGGTATTGGTGCTCTTCTCAAATTCCTTTGCGGTCGCGTCCTGCTGTTTTTCTGCGCACGAGACTATCAGTAGGGAAAGGATAAAAAATAACATTCTGTTTGCCTGCATGAGTGTCGGATTACTTGCTCCTGAAAGCGGTTTACTGTAAAGATAGCGATATGTTTGCTACTTTATCCTATCCTGCACTTTCTGTTTCCGGCCGATCTTATTTTTAAAAGAGGTTTTTCTTCTTGAACAGCAGGGCGCCTATTATCGAAAACAATACTGAAAATGATATGACGATCCACAATCCGTTTGGATTATTTTCTAAGGCATTCGGCACATTCATTCCGTATAAACTTGCAATTAAGGTTGGGATCATGAGGATGATTGATACTGAAGTCAGCCGTTTCATGAGCACGTTCAGGTTGTTGGAAATTACGGAAGCGTAGGTATCCATCATTCCTGAGAGGATGTTGCTGTAGATGTTGGCCATTTCCAGTGCCTGTTTCAGCTCGATATCCACATCTTCCAGCAGGTCGGCATCGAAATGATCCTTTTCGCTTTTGATGTTTTTTATCCGGTGGAACAGGATGTCATTCCCTTTGATGGAGGTTATCAAGTATACCAGGCATTTTTCCAGTTGCAGTAAAGCCTGTAGTTCTTCATTTTTAACCGATTTCTCCAGGTTTTCTTCGGCTAATTTGATTCGCTGATTGATCTGTTTCAGGTATTTCAGGTACCATACGCTTGACGACAATAACAGTTTTAGCACCAGATGAAAATGGTTTTGTATGCTGATGTGCTTGCGTTGGGTGTATAAAACAAAATCGTCTTTCAGTTCGGTCTTGTGAAAACACAGGGACACGAAAATATTATCCTTGAAAACGATGCCCAGCGGCACGGTTGTGAAAGGGAGTTTGGAGTCGTTGTTTTTATAGGGAATGCGCAGGATTATCAGATGCCATCCGTCTTCTTCCTCGATACGCGGGCGTTCGTCGGTGTCTTCAATATCGTTGTAAAACGCTTCGGGCACCTGCAATTCGTTTAGCAGGAAGTTGCGGTCGTCTTCTGTTGGGTTTTCAATTGCGATCCAGCAATTGTTAGTGTGGCTGTCTGTGGTTACCAACCCCGAAAGGCCATTTTTGTAAAAGTGTTTCATGCTTTACGCTTTATTATTGACGAATAAAGCGCAGGAAGCGGTCTTTATCCGGGTTTGTTTGTTTTCCTCCGGTAACTGTCCATAGTGTTCTAACTCGAAATTTTGGGCAAAAGTAGGTTTTAAGAGGGAAACACGTCTTAAAATTTGCATAAAATATCGCTTTCGTCGACAGGGCTTTTTTTGTGGACTTGAAATACCTATCTTTATTTTTTAATTTCCAGTTATGACACCGGCACTGCAACCCATCATCGATACCAAGATTCTCCACCTTGACAGCAACCACCCATTGTTGTGGGACGAGCTGGCGCTGGCCGGGTTCCAGAATTTTGAAGATTTTATATCTTCCAAGGAAGAAGTGGAAGCCAAGATCGACCAGTACCATGGTGTTGTAATCCGCAGCCGTTTTAAAATTGACCGCGCTTTTCTTGATAAGGCGACCAGCCTGCAATTTATTGCGAGGGTAGGAGCCGGACTGGAGAGTATTGATTGTGATTATGCCGAAGCTAAAGGCATCAAACTCATCGCCGCCCCTGAAGGCAACCGCAATGCTGTAGGAGAGCACGCACTTGGTATGCTTTTATCCCTTTTCAATAACCTTAACAGGGCTGATAGGGAAGTGCGCTCCGGCCACTGGAACCGGGAGAGCAACCGCGGGCACGAGCTCGACGGCAAGACAGTAGGGATTATCGGGTATGGCAATATGGGGAAATCCTTTGCGCGAAAGCTCCGCGGCTTTGAGGTACAGGTGTTGTGTTACGACATTAAGACGGGTGTAGGTGATGACAACGCGCGACAGGTGTCTTTAGACGAGCTCCGTGAGAAAGCCGATGTAGTAAGCCTGCACACCCCGTGGACCCGCACGACTGACAAGATGATCAATGCCGCCTTCATCAAGGCGTTTGCCAAGCCCTTTTGGTTCATCAATACCGCAAGAGGTAATAGTGTAGTTACTGAAGATTTAGTAGCTGCCCTGAAAACCAATAAAATACTGGGCGCCGGACTGGACGTACTGGAATATGAAAAACTCTCCTTCGAAAACCTTTTTGAAGAAAAGAAACCGGCTGCCTTCGAATATCTTTTACAGGCCGATAATGTCCTCCTCTCTCCGCACATTGCAGGATGGACGGTGGAAAGCAAAGCCGGACTGGCGCAGGTGATCGTGGATAAGATCATGCAGTTGTATGCTCACGGGTAAGCTCCTTACCCTTATTCTCCCTCTATAAACTTTTCTTTCCTTCGGGAGCCGTTGCTCTCCATAGCTTTATAGATCTATGCTGCATTTGTCTATGGCGACAGGCATGCCGTTTTTCATTTTTTTCGTAACTTTAGCATTGCAAATGGAAATGTATGTTTCCTCTTCTTAGCTTCCCTCCTCTACAAACAGCCTACCGGACTATATGTGCCATCATGCGGCATAGGGTATATTTTAAAAATAGTACCACTACAGGTAATTCACTTTGACAGAAAATAGGGGAAAGCCGAAAACCAAACAGAGTAGGCGAAATTAAAATTAGAATACTATGAAAAAATCGATTTTGATGATGCTACTGGTAGTGCTTGTAGCATTCGTAAACATTCCGACCGTAAATGCCCAGGCTACTACTGTTCCATGGCCCGGCGTAACTAAGAAAGTTCTATTTGAGAATGATAAAGTTAACATTTCAGAAGTTACTTTTGCTCCGGGCGCCGTTGCTGACTGGCATTCCCACCCGCAATATTCAGTTTATGCCTTAACCGCTATAAAAATGAAGGTAGAAGTAGAGGGTAAAGACAACGTTATCCTCGAGATGAAAGCGGGCCAAGCCGGCTATTCACCAGCAGTAACCCATAAAACAACCAACATCGGCAAGAAACCCTTTACGGCCATTGTGTCCGAAATGAAATAGCTATAGTATACAAAATTGAAAAGTATTTATAAAGTTAAACCCCTAAAGTATTTAGTTCTTTAGGGGTTTTTTATTGCAGGACTTACAAGAAAGTAAACCCAATTCTTTTATTAAGGCCCACCTCAAAAATCCGTATTAAAGTAGATAATTGGATATTCCCTTTTCCGTTTTCTAATTTGGAGATATAGCTTTTCTTCGTTCCGGTTTTTTCTGCCAATTGCTCCTGGGTCAGTTTTGCTTCTTTGCGCGCCTCTTTAAGCATCTCGCTGATGATAAACATTTGGGAGTTTTCCTCGTAGGTATTTCTGCTTTCCGTGCCTAATTTTCCGTGTTCTGCTTCAATGAGGGCGTCGAACGACGTAATGGTTTTCTTTTTCATGAGTTTAGTCTTTTTGCTCAAAATAGGCCTTCCATTGTAAAGTTATCTTAAAAGGTAACATTTTCCAAACTTTAGGCATTGAAAAATGATGGTCACTCGTACTCATTCACCCCATAGAGGATTTCCTTCATCTTAGAGCCATTGATCTCGACGGGTTTGTATGCCGTGTTGAATTTGTCGATGGCAATGAGGATGCCGTCTTTCATTTTTTTGTATTCAATAGGGATTTTATTCTCACATTGCTTTTGGTTCTCGTAACTGTTGAGCATAACATTGAACTTCTGATAGAATTTGGAGCCCTGGTCAATGAAGCTGTTGTACTGGGTTATGAATTGCAATAAACGATCGATTGGGAACTCCAGATTCACCTGCATCTTCTGTGCTTTGGCTGTTTGGCTTGGATCTTTAATAACGGCATTTAGAGTAGTCGAATATTGATTCAGGCTTTCTTTAATAGTATCCCAATCGTCGTTGTTTCTGCACGTCGCTA
>NZ_CAMLMK010000143.1 GCF_946481155.1 uncultured Flavobacterium sp. | reverse complement strand
TGTTCGGATTAAAAACAAACGGAAGAATTGAGTCGATTTTGATGAGTTTGCCGCCTCACGTTCAGTGGGTGTATGACCATCATCCCGAAGCAGGAAGTGCAGAAGAAAAATTGATAGAAGTTTTGAAAAATCCGACAGACTGGATTTAAAGCAATATTTTAAAAAACTGCTGAAAGCTCAGTGCTGAAAGCTAAAAGCTAAAAAATTATGTTCCCATTACACAGAGGCAGAAGGTTAAGAACCAACGAATCCATCCGAAGTTTAGTCCGTGAAACCAGCTTAAGCCCGGCCGACTTCATGTTTCCCATGTTCATCACGGAAGGAGAAAATGTAAAAGTGGAAATTCCGTCGATGCCGGGTATTTTCCGTCGCTCGATTGATCTGACCGTGGAAGAAGTGAAAGAAATTTTCGCTTTGGGCATTCGTGCGGTAAACATTTATGTAAAAGTAAACGACAATTTAAAAGACAATACCGGCAAAGAAGCCTGGAATCCGAACGGACTGATGCAACAGGCAATCAAAGCCATCAAAGCAGCCTGCCCCGAAATGATTGTAATGCCGGACGTAGCTTTGGATCCATATTCAATGTATGGTCATGACGGAATTATCAAAGATGGCGATATTGCCAATGATGAAACCGTGGATGCTTTAGTGAAAATGGCTGTTTCGCATGCGCAGGCAGGAGCCGATTTCGTGGCACCAAGCGACATGATGGATGGACGCGTATTGCGTTTGCGCGAAGGTTTGGATGCTGCAGGTTTCCACAATGTGGGGATTATGAGTTATTCGGCGAAATATGCTTCGGCGTTTTACGGTCCGTTCCGTGATGCGTTGGACAGCGCACCGAAAGAAGCCGATATTGAAGTTCCGAAAGACAAGAAAACCTACCAGATGGATTATGCCAACCGTATTGAAGCCATCAGAGAAGCCTTGATGGATGTGGAAGAAGGCGCCGATATGGTCATGGTGAAACCGGGAATTGCTTATCTGGACATTGTACGCGAAGTAAAAAACGCGGTGAATGTTCCCGTAACGGTATTCCATGTTTCGGGTGAGTATGCCATGATTAAAGCGGCTTCCGAAAGAGGCTGGCTGGATCACGACAAGATTATGATGGAGCAGTTAATGTGTATCAAGCGTGCCGGAGCAAGTTTGATTTCGACATATTTTGCTAAAGAAGCGGCAATTTTAATGAACAAATAAATCGTAAAACCACGAATACACGAATTTTAGCACCAGAATAATTTGTGAATTCGTGACTAAAAAATCTATAATAGGTAAAAAATGAAAAGAACAGTAGTTGTTTTTTCTCTGATGATGATGATGCTATCGTGCCAAAGCGAGAAAAAAGAAAAAATAGCCTTATACCCCGAAGTGAAAAAATCGCCGGAAGAAATTTCCATGGCCTTAGGCAAAGAGGTTTTTGAAGGAAAAGGAATGTGTTATTCCTGCCACAAGCCGAACCAGAAAGTGATTGGCCCAAGTGTGGCCGAAATTGCGAAAATTTACAAAGCTAAAGGCGCGAGCATTACCGATTTCCTGACCGAAAAAGACGGTCCGATTGTCGATCCGTCGCAATATGCCGTGATGAAAACCAACTTCGCCATTACCAAAAACCTGCCGGAAGAAGAACTGAAAGCACTGGAAAATTATATTCTCAGTTTTTCTAAATAACAAAGAGCGTCCTCTTCGGAGGACATTTTTGTTTTACAAAATGTAAAGTTTATTTGTCTTTTTGGAAAATATATTTTACATTTGATTTGAATTTAAAATCAATCAATCATGAAAACGAACTTTTTATTTCCACATTCCTTCAAAAAAATCGGCTGGCTGTTGCTCATTCCAACTCTTTTGGCTTCCGTTTTTTTTATTTTATCCGAAACGGAATACGACATTTTTAACTTCAAGGTATTTGCGATCTATACTGATGCGATAATTAATAAGCCGGAAATTTTTACCGTAATAACAAATAATCTTCAGGATGAAATGCTCGGTGTCCTGTTAATTGTTGGGGGAATTCTTGTCGCCTTTTCCAAAGAGAAAACCGAAGATGAATTCATCAATAAGATCCGCCTGGAAAGTTTGGTTTGGGCTACTTATGTCAATTACGCCATCCTTCTCCTATGCCTTCTTTTGATTTACGGAATGCCTTTTTTGTCGGTGATGATGTATAATATGTTTACTTTGCTACTCTTCTTTATCATCCGCTTTCACTGGATGCTTTACAGAAACAATAAAACGACCGGCGATGAAGAATAATGTAAAAGTACAACGCGCGATTGCCAATATCACCCAGGCAGAATTAGCGGAAAAAATAGGCGTGAGCCGACAGACCATAAACGCGATAGAAGCCGGAAAATATGTCCCTTCGACTGTATTGGCACTGAAGATGGCAAAACTGTTTGAAAAGTCGGTTAATGAGATTTTTGAATTGGAAGCGACAGACTAATTTGCTATCTTTATCGAATGCAAACCGTCTACATCAATACACCACTGGGAACCGCCAAAATTAAGGGCGACGAAAATGGTATTTCGGTAATTTCGATTCTTCAGGAAGGTGAAATATCGAAAACCATTCCTTTGGAATTGAAAGACGCGGTAAAGCAGCTGGAAGAATATTTCGCCGGGAAAAGAACCAAATTTACTTTTTCCATCAACCCGAAAGGCACCGATTTCCAGCAAAAAGTGTGGAAAGCTTTATTGGAAATTCCATATGGCAAAACGACTTCCTACATGGATTTAACCAAGAAATTGGGCGACGTGAAAGCGATTCGTGCGGTAGCTTCCGCAAACGGGAAAAACCCGTTGTGGATTGTGGTGCCGTGCCACAGAGTAATCGGTTCCGATGGTTCGCTGACGGGATATGCCGGTGGCTTGTGGCGCAAAAAGTGGCTTTTAGAGCACGAAAATCCCTCGACGCAGCAAAGCCTTTTCTAAGTTTCCAAAAAATCAAAGCGTTACTCCCCTAGCCCCGGTGGGAGAGGATCCCGATTTCATCGGGAGGAACGGACGACGGGAACGACGCCGCCAAAAATTCCCGAAAGATTCGCTCCCAAAAAATAAATATCTCCGGAAATTTCTTAAATTCGTCTGACTTCCTTTACTTAAGAAGGGTAAGCTAAAACCGTACGTTATGAAATTTCTGAAAAGCTTTTTAAAGTGGTTTGTAATTACTTTGGCGACCATCATTATCCTGATGTATATTTTCGATGTGGATTACCTGCTTCGGGCGGTGCGAACCATTTATTTTAGAGGCTATACGACGGCTTACCTCAGCGACTTCCACCATTTTCCTAACCGGGAAATCAAGAAAGGTACAGGACAGCCCTGGACCATTGCGAAAGACTACAACTCGGTTCCCGCTACTGCTGAACTGACAAAAGAGCATAAAGAACTCCAAAGCGTCGCCTTCCTGATTATAAAAAACGACAGTATCTGGCATGAAAGTTATTTTGACGGCTACGGTAAAAATTCACAATCTAATTCCTTTTCCATGGCGAAAAGCGTGATTTCCGCGGCATTAGGCAAAGCGATCATGCAGGGAAAAATCAAAAGTCTGGATCAAAAGGTAACCGATTTTTTTCCCGAGCTGAAAGGCCAGTTTGCGAAAGAAGTAACGGTAGGCGATTTATCGTCAATGGCTTCCGGACTGAGTTGGGATGAGAAATATTATAGTCCGCTTTCCATTGTAACCCGCGCCTATTTCGACAACGATTTGAAGAAAGTGATCCTTGGACTGGAAGTAGCCGAAAAACCGGGACAATCCTTCAAATACCTGAGTGGTGCCACACAATTGCTTGCCATGTGCATTGAAAAAGCGACAGGTGAATATCTATCCGATTATGTTTCGAAGAATTTCTGGCAGCCTATGGGCGCTGAGAACGATGCGCTTTGGCAATTAGACCACGAAAAAGACGGCATTGAAAAAGCGTATTGCTGCATCGCCAGTAATGCCCGTGATTTTGCCCGTTTCGGAAAACTGTACAAGCAAGGCGGCAAATGGAACGGCCAGCAGCTTTTGGACAGTGCTTTTGTAGCGAAGTCGATTAAACCGCGCTTTGCCGAAAGTCCGCAATACGGTTATGGTTTTTGGCTGCACAACATTGACGGAAAACAACTTTTTTATATGCGAGGTCATTTGGGACAATTTGTGATTGTGATTCCACAAGATGATTTGATTATTGTTCGCTTAGGGCATATCAAAGGGCTACAGACAGAAACCGATCCGCACAGCGATGACCTGTATGTCTATGTGACGGAAGCCTATAAGATGCTGGCAAAAAGAAAATAATTGCAGAAAATACAACTATACTCCATTCAGAATTAATTATAAACCATACAAAATGATTGACAAAGTAAACCTTGAGAACATTCTTTTTTTAGACATTGAAACCGTACCGGAAGAAGCCACTTTTAACGCATTGGACGAAACCAGGCAGCAGCTTTTCGATACAAAAACAAAATACCAGCGCAAAGACGATTTCACAGCGGAAGAATTTTATGACCGTGCCGGAATCTGGGCCGAATTTGGAAAAATTATTTGCATTTCCGTGGGTTATTTTACGTTTAAGGGGGATATCCGCCATTTTCGGGTAACCTCCTTTTTTGGTGAGGAAGCCAAGATTCTGAAAGATTTCAACAACCTGATCAATAATCATTTCAGTCAGCCGCAGCACATTTTATGCGGGCATAATGCCAAGGAATTCGATTTCCCGTTCATTGCAAGAAGGATGATCATCAACCAAATCGCCATTCCGAACAAACTGAATCTTTTTGGCAAAAAACCCTGGGAAGTGCCACATCTCGATACGATGGAATTGTGGAAATTTGGCGATTACAAAACCTTTACCTCTTTAAAATTGCTGACCAACGTACTCGGAATTCCTTCTCCAAAAGATGACATCGATGGCAGTGAAGTCGCGCATACTTTTTATGTTGAAAAAGACATCGACCGCATCATCAGATACTGCGAAAAAGACGTGATTGCCGTAGCTCAGATTTTGCTGCGGATGCGTCGGGAGGATTTGTTGATTGAGGAAGAGATTATTCATATTTA
>NZ_CAMLMK010000142.1 GCF_946481155.1 uncultured Flavobacterium sp. | reverse complement strand
GAAGAATGCATGCGCAAAGCCGGAGAACTTGGTTTTCTTGGCGTAGCTGTTCCCGAAGAATACGGCGGATTGGGAATGAGTTTCATTAATACAATGCTGGTTTGCGATTACATTTCCGGTGCAACAGGGTCATTCTCAACTGCTTTTGGTGCGCATACGGGAATTGGCACCATGCCAATTACATTATATGGAACGGAAGAACAAAAGAAAAAATATGTTCCGAAATTAGCGTCAGGTGAATGGTTTGGTTCTTACTGTTTAACAGAGCCGGGAGCCGGTTCAGATGCTAATTCAGGTAAAACAAGAGCCGAACTTACGGAAGACGGAAAATCATACAAGATAAACGGACAGAAAATGTGGATTTCCAATGCCGGTTTCTGCCATTTAATGATCGTTTTTGCAAGAATTGGCGATGATAAAAACATTACCGGTTTCATAGTAGAATATGATCATGCCAATCCAAACGGAATTACGCTTGGCGAGGAAGAGCACAAATTAGGCATCCGCGCGTCTTCTACCCGTCAGGTTTTCTTCAGCGATACTTTGGTTCCTGCTGAAAATATGCTGGCTGGCCGTGGTGAAGGTTTCAAAATCGCTATGAATGCATTAAACGTTGGACGTGTGAAATTGGCAGCAGCCTGTTTAGATGCACAACGAAGAACAATTTCAGGAAGTGTGAAATATGCCAACGAAAGATTACAATTCAATACCCCAATTTCCAGCTTCGGAGCCATCCGTGCCAAAATTGCGGAGATGGCGGCTTCAGCTTATGCCGGTGAAAGTGCAACATACCGTGCAGGTGGCGGCATTGAGCAAAGAATCGAAACAAGTATTTCAGAAGGAAAAGCACACCACGAAGCAGAATTAAAAGGCGTGGAAGAATTCGCGATCGAATGTTCTATCCTGAAAGTTGCCGTTTCGGAAGATATCCAGAATTGTACTGACGAAGGTATCCAAATCTTTGGTGGTATGGGATTCTCGGAAGATACTCCTATGGAATCCGCATGGAGAGATGCGAGAATCGCGCGTATCTATGAAGGTACGAACGAAATCAACCGTATGCTTTCTGTAGGAATGCTGATCAAAAAAGCAATGAAAGGCCACGTGGATTTATTAGGTCCGGCGATGAAAGTTGCGGAAGAATTAATGGGAATCCCTTCTTTCGATGCTCCGGATTATTCCGAATTATTTGCTGAAGAAAAAGAACTAATCGGAAAACTGAAAAAAGCCTTCTTAATGGTGGCCGGTTCAGCAGTACAGAAATATGGTCCGGATTTAGAAGCACACCAACAGCTTTTAATGGCCGCAGCAGATATGCTGATTGAAATCTATATGGCAGAAAGCGCCATCCTCAGAACTGAAAAATTAGCAAAATCAAAAGGTGCTAAAAACGTAAAAGAGCAAATTGCAATGGCGCAATTATACTTATATCATGCGGTAGACATCATCAATACAAAAGGAAAAGAAGGCATTGCTTCCTTTACCGAAGGGGATGAGCAACGAATGATGCTGATGGGATTACGCCGTTTTACAAAATATACAAATATGCCTAATGTAGTAGCTTTACGCGAGACAATCGCAGCGAAAGTAGTGGCAGAAAACGCTTATTGCTTTTAACCATGCAATAACTTTGGTTTAGTTTGTTTAAGAACCGCTTTTACAGGAATGTGAAGCGGTTTTTTTATGTTGAATAGCTACTCTTTGACTTCAAAAATTTCCTTTTTAATTTCCACCGCATAATCATTCGGAATGATTTTCTCACCATGATTTCTGGCATATACTTTGGTAAATTCTGCTCCAAAATATAGTATTATAGCGGAATAATATACCCATATCAAAATAATAATCACAGAACCCGCAGCGCCGTAAACTGTTGCGATTGTTGAATTTCCTAAATAAAATCCGATAGCAAACTTTCCAATCATAAAAAAACCCGAAGTAAAACCCGAACCAATTAAAGTGTCCCGCCATCCGATTTCCCCATCGGGCAGGGTCTTAAAAATAACGGCAAATAATATAGTGGTGGTTGCAAAAATGATTACCAGGTTAATGATATAAAATAAATGCACTGTTATATCCGGAAAATAACTCATAAGCCGTTCATTGACAATATCCATAATTGTATTTACAGTTAAGCTGACCATCAATAAAAAACCAGCCACGGCAATCATGGAAAAGGATAATAGCCTGTTTTTAATAAACGTTATGAGCCCTTTATTGGGTTTCGCTCTTAAACCCCAGATAAAATTAATAGAACTTTGGATTTCAGCAAAAATCCCGGAGGCTCCTATTACCAGCATAATTCCACCAAATATCGCAGCAAACATATTACTGTCGGACAACTCAATATTTTTTATAGTTTCCTGTATCTGAGCTGCAGCCTGATTACCAACCAACTCATTAATCTGATCAAAAAATCTTCCGCTCGCAGCTTCTCTTCCATAGAAAAAACTTAAAATGGAGAGAATAATGATTACTAAGGATGGCAATGAAAAAATAGTATAATAAGCTAATGAAGCGCTTAGTTTAATAGCGTTATCATCGTCAAACTCAATGTAAGTCGTCTTTATCAGATGCCAACTTTTCCTTACTAAATTATGTCTTTTCATAGCCTATTTTTTATGATTCCAAAGTCTGGTTAACCGTTAATAATTTCACCTCCATTAATGTGGATAATCTGGCCGGTTATATAGCTACTGTCAGGACTCGCTAAGAAAACATAGGCGGGACCAACTTCCGAAGGCTGCCCTGCCCTGCCCATGGGATTATCTTTCCCGAATTCGCTTACGTTTTTAATGCTGGAAACAATCAGGGGTGTCCAAATCGGCCCGGGTGCAACTCCATTGACGCGGATTCCTTTTTTAGCTAACATCGATGCGAGTGAGCGTGTAAAAGTCACAATTGCTCCTTTCGTACTGGAATAATCCAAAAGATGCTCGCTTCCTCTGTAAGCCGTAACGGAAGTAGTATTGATAATTGTATCGCCTTTTCTTAAATAGGGCATCGCTGCTTTGACAATAAAGAAAAAGGGATAAATATTGGTTTCGAATGTCTGTTTCAGCTGGTCTTTTGTGATGTCTTCAATAGTTTGTTCCGACACCTGATAGGCAGCATTATTAACAATGATATTAATGTCACCAAATTTCTTGATGATTTTATCGATACAGTTTTTGCAGAATTTTTCTTTTTTCAGATCACCCTTAATGAGATAGCATTCCATGTTTTCTTTTTCAACCATTTTTTTGGTTTCCTTGGCGTCCTTTTCCTCACTGAGGTAAATGATTGCAACATTGGCACCTTCTTTAGCGAAATGCACGGCCACACTTCTTCCGATTCCACTGTCGCCTCCAGTAATAAGGGCAATTTTACCCTTCAGTTTTTCGCTTCCTTTGTATTTTGTATTGATAATTTCGGGCTGCGGCTGCATTTTAAACTCATGCCCCGGAGCTTTTTGCTTTTGTTCCGGAAATTTTTTAGGTTTTGCCATACTGCATCAATTAAAATTCAATCATTAAAGTTACTCTATTTTACTCACTTTCAGTAATTTGATTATAATTTTACTAAGAAAAAAAGGCAGTTTATAATCTGTCGAACGAGAAAAGAGCAGCATCTTTATTCTCTTTTCCCTGAATTAAATCGGTAATAATTTCAGCGGCGATGAGACTGAATGTAATGCCATTACCTCCAAATCCCAAGGCAAAATAACTGTTGGGCAGTTTTTTATATTCTCCGATAAAAGGCAACCCATCTTTGGTCGAACCAAATGTTCCCGTCCAGCAGAATTCTTTCTTAAAATCAATTTCCGGAAACATTTTATTGGCATCTTTCTCCAGTTGGACCGATTTCTTCTTCAGCAGTCTATCTCTTTTTATCGGATCGTAACAGGCTTCGTCACGGCCACCAATTAAGACCCTTCCATCATCCGTAGTTCTCAGGTATAAATAGGGATTGGCAGTACTCCATAACAATACATCATCCTTCCAGAAATTTTTCTCATTAAACTGCTCGCTGATTACCGCATAAGTAGATTTTAACTCGACGATTTTTTCTTCAATATAATTTACCGATTCATATCCGGTAGCGTAAATCAGCTTATTGGCTTTGATGATATGCCCGCTTTCGGTAACCAATTCGACACCATTTTTCTTATGATTAATTGTAACCACCGGAGACCGGTCATAAGTTGCCGCTTCTTCGCTTTTCTTATGCTGAAGTAAAGCATGTGTGAATGTATACGCATCAGTTAGCGCACCGTGCTTGGATAAAATTCCCGCCGGAGAAGAGAAATGATACTCTTTTTGGATTTGCTCTTTTTCAAGATAACTTACATCAAATCCAGCCTGTTTTCTGGCTTCATATTCTTTTTTAAGGAACGGGATGTCTTTTTTATACGCAGCAAAATAGAGACTCTTTCTAAATTTAAAATCTTTAAATTTCAGTTTGTTGGCAACCTTGCCTAATTCAAGAATCGCATAATCGCACAAATGATAAGCCCTTTCAGCATTTTCTTTCCCGATTAGTTCTGTTAATTTGAATAAAGGCATATCGATTTCATACTGTAGCAGCGACGTACTGGCGCAAGTGCTCCCCAGCCCGATGGTACGGGCATCAAGAGTTATACATTTTATCCCCGCAGTAACCAGATAATAACGAACGAGCGCTCCTGAAATTCCGCCGCCGAGTATTACGACATCGGTTGTACTGTTTTTATCTAATTTTGGGTAAGTATATGGAAGTCCGCTCTTTATCAGCCAGAAAGGATAGCCTGATTTTAAATCCATTCCTTTTTTATTAAGAGATTTCTATTATAAATTTACTCATAAATAATTATTTCCCCTTACAATTCTGGTTAAAGAATTTTCAATTTGCTACCTTTGAAAGAGAATCCAAAAAAAATTATTATGAAAAAAATCATTTTATTTTCATTCGGGATACTGGCTTTTGCCTCTGGCTGTAAAACCAAAACCGACACTAAAGCCAATGAGCTTAAAATAGCTCTTGAGGCAAAAAGTGATACAAAAACTTCAGGATTTGCCACGTTTTCCGAAAAAGACGGAAAAGTAACTTTCACTGCTACTATTTCTGGATTGGAACCAGGAGTTCATGCCATACACATTCACGAAAAAGCCGATTGCTCCGCTGCCGACGCCACT
>NZ_CAMLMK010000141.1 GCF_946481155.1 uncultured Flavobacterium sp. | reverse complement strand
ATATAATTTGCCATTTCGCGGATTTCAGTCCCTTTCAGTTCCACAACAATAAGGCTGTTTTCAAACGGCATGATTTCAAATGCGGTTCTTGTAGTAATATTTCCTTTCGGCAGAATAGAACGAATACCGCCGTGGTTCAGGATAGTGATGTCAATATTTTTCTTTTCCCTCGCAAAAAAAACCGGATTTCCCATTTCCAAAGTTATATCCGCCATCAGATTGCCAATGGTGGTTTGCCATTCACCTTTGCTTTTATCCAGTGTTTCGGGGGAATAGGCAAGGATGTTGTCCAGATCTTTATTGATATGCTCACGGTAAGGTGCCACATATTCATCAATCGACTTTACTTCACCGGCCTGAACAGTTACAGGGATCTGCCTGCCTTCAATTTTCGAGTTGTAATATCTGTTTCCGCTACAGGAAACCAACAAAAAAATAGAAAAAGCCAGATTTATTTGTATGAAAAAACGGTTGTACTTTCTTAACTTTACCATCCGTAATGCGCCTTATTTAGTTAAATTTGTATTTCAAGTAAAATTACTATGTTTTTAAAACTAATAAAGGATTTTTTGATTAAAAAATCAGTTAAGAAATCCTTGATAAATTATAAGCCTTTTGTTACCGAAGATAAGATACAAACCGTTGGTCTTCTGATTGATGAAACGTATTTTACCAAAGAAAGCGAATTGATCTCAGAAATAATTTCGAACGGAATTCATCATGGTAATATCAAAGTCCTGATATTCAAAGACAGGATTAAGAAAAAGGAAGTGTTCGAAAATCCGCATTTCAGCAGGAAGGATATTACCCTGGTGGGAGAATTCAAAAAGCAGGAAGTCAATAATTTCATTGATACGCCTTTTGATATGCTGATCAGTTATTATGATATTGAAAAACCGCCGTTAATGTGGCTCACCATTCAGTCGAAGGCAAAATTTAAAGTTGGGTTTTCTACAATAGATAAGCGCATAAACGCGTTTATGGTGGGCACGATCGCGGAAAAACACGAGGAATTTGTCTCCGAATTATTCAAATATTTAAAAATTTTAAACAAAATATAAAAAATGCAGTCATTCATTGGTACCGGAGTTGCGTTGGTAACGCCTTTTAAAAAAGATTTTTCTGTTGATACGGAAGCACTGAAACAAATCGTGAATTTTGTAATTGACGGAGGAGTCGAATACCTTGTTGTTTTAGGGACTACTGCCGAGTCGGCAACGCTTACAAAGGATGAAAAGGAATTAGTTATCAGTACCATCAAAGAGGCAAACAATGGAAGATTGCCTTTAGTTTTGGGTGTGGGCGGAAACAATACGATGGAAGTAGTGGAAGAGTTGAAGACCAGAGATTTTTCAGGTTTTTCAGCCATTCTTTCAGTGTCGCCATATTATAACAAACCTACTCAGGAAGGGATTTACCAGCATTTTAAAATGGTGTCTGAGAATTCTCCGCTGCCGGTAATTTTATATAATGTACCGGGAAGAACGGCTAGTAATATGCTGCCAGCAACGGTTTTGAGATTGGCAAATGATTTTAAAAATGTGATTGGAATCAAAGAAGCGGCCGGTGATATTGTTCAGGCAATGAAGCTTATTCAGGACAAGCCCAAAGATTTTCTTGTAATTTCCGGAGATGATATGATAACGTTACCAATGGTATTGGCCGGAGGAGCAGGGGTGATTTCCGTAATTGGCGAAGGTTTCCCGAAAGAATTCTCTGAAATGGTACGCCTTGGCTTACAACGAAAAGTGGATGAAGCTTATAAATTACACTATTTATTGGCTGACAGCATTGACATGATTTTCGAACAGGGCAATCCTGGTGGAATCAAGGAAGTGTTCAAATCCTTGGGATTATCTGAAAATACGGTCCGTTTGCCGCTGGTAAACGTTAACGAAGATTTAGCAAATCGACTAAACACTTTTGTAAAGAAAGTCGTAAATTAGCAAAACACTAAAATCGAAAAGTTATGTTGTCTAAAACTATTGAAGCAGCACTTAACAAGCAGATAAAAGTTGAAGCTGATTCATCACAAATTTATCTGGCAATGGCTTCCTGGGCGGAAGTTCAGGGATTTGAAGGGATTTCGACTTTCATGCACAACCAGTCCGATGAAGAAAGAATGCATATGCTTAAATTAATCAAGTATGTGAACCAAAGGGGCGGAAATGCAAAGATTCCTCAGGTTTTTGAGCCAAGTCTGGATTATTCCTCTTTCAAAACATTGTTTACGCAATTGTATGAGCATGAAGTTATGGTGTCTCAAAGTATTAACGAGTTGGTCCACATTTCTTTAGAGGAAATGGATTATGCGACCCATAATTTTCTGCAATGGTACGTTTCGGAACAAATTGAAGAAGAAGCGACCGCTAGAACCATTTTGGATAAAATCCATTTAATTGGTGATGATAAAGGAGGATTGTATCTGTTTGATAACGATATGAAAAGTTTTTCGGGCGATAAACAGAACGGCGCTAAATGAGAAATATAATACATTTTAGGAGAGATGTCTTTTAAGACATCTTTTGTTTTTTTGTAACGAAAAAAAAGATTTTGTATTCTATAATTAATAACTAACTTTGCAGTTGCTTTTAAATCAATGAAGAATTGAAGGAATAGGCATAATAACCAAAATAAAACATGAGCAATTTTTTATATATTTTACTTTTTTCAGTACTTTTTGTTTCCTGCAGCCCTTACCAGAAGGCCTTAAAATCGGAAGATTTGGCTTTTAAATATGAAATTGCAACTCAGAAATATGAAAAAGGAAAGTATAGTAAAGCTATCCGTTTGTTTGAACAGTTAGCCGGGCCAAACAGAGGAAAACCTCAAGCGGAAAAGCTGTTTTATATGTTTGCGCAATCGTATTACAAAACGGAACAATATTATCTTGCGGCTTATCAGTTTGAATCTTTTGCAGCAACATACCCAAAAAGCGAATATAAAGAGGAAGCTGCTTTTTTAGGCGCTAAATGTTATGCGTTTTTATCTCCGGTGTATTCATTAGATCAAACCGATACAGATAAAGCGATTGAGAAATTGCAGAATTATATCAATACATATCCGAATTCTCCAAATTTTGATGAAGCTAATAAGCTGATTGCTGAATTAAGGGATAAATTGGAAAAGAAGGCTTTTGAAATTGCAAAACAATATAATAGTATTTCTGACCATAAAGCGGCAGTAAAATCCATGGAGAATTTTATTTCAGATTTTCCGGGAACAAAATTTAAAGAGGAGGCATTGTATTATAAATTCGATTCCTCTTATCAATTAGCTATAAACAGCGTTTCTTCCAAAATGGAAGAACGTTTAAATAATGCAAAAGCTGCTTATTCGGGATTAATCCGTTTCAAGCCGGATACGAAGTATAAAGCAGATGCCGATGAAAAATTGGCGAATATCGAAAAAGAATTACAAAAATTTTCTAAATAATTAAGTATGGATTTAAAGAAGACTACAGCTCCTGTAAATACGATAACGTACAATAAGAGTAAAATCGAAGAGCCAACCGGAAATGTATATGAAGCGATTACTATTATGGCAAGAAGAGCTAATCAAATCAACTCTGAAATCAAAAAAGAATTGATTGATAAGTTAGAGGAGTTTGCGACATACAATGACAGTCTTGAGGAAATTTTCGAAAACAAAGAGCAAATCGAAGTATCTAAGTTTTACGAAAAATTACCAAAACCACACGCATTGGCTGTACAGGAATGGTTAGAAGGTAAAATCTATTACAGAGATTCAAATAAACAATAAAACTATGTCTGTTTTAAGCGGTAAAAAAGTATTACTCGGTGTTTCCGGAGGAATTGCCGCATATAAAACAGCAACTTTAGTTAGACTTCTTATAAAAGCAGGTGCTCAGGTTCAGGTAATCATGACACCTGCTTCTAAAGATTTTGTTACCCCCTTAACATTATCCACGTTATCCAAAAATCCGGTATATTCCTCTTTTTTCAATGATGAAGACCAGGAAGCGGAATGGAACAATCACGTAGACTTAGCACTATGGGCTGACCTTATGCTCATTGCTCCGGCAACTGCCAACACCCTTTCAAAAATGGCTACCGGCAATTGCGACAATCTTTTAATTGCTGCTTATCTTTCTGCAAAATGTCCCGTTTACTTTGCTCCGGCAATGGATCTGGATATGTACAAACATGGTTCCACCCTCACGAGTTTTAAAGCCCTCAAAGATTTTGGCAATATTATGATTCCCGCTGAAAGTGGTGAATTGGCAAGCGGACTTTCCGGAGAAGGAAGAATGGCCGAGCCTGAAAATATTATCAGTTTCCTGGAAAAAGATCTTGAAAGCAAACTTCCTTTAAAAGGAAAGAAAGTATTGGTTACTGCGGGGCCCACCTACGAAGCAATCGATCCGGTACGTTTTATCGGAAATCATTCGACGGGGAAAATGGGTTTTGATATTGCAAAAGCTGCCGCAGAAAAAGGAGCAGAAGTAATTTTAGTTTCAGGCCCAACGCATTTACAGTTGAAACATACTCTTGTCAAAGTAGAAAGAGTAACTTCCGCTCAGGAAATGTATGAGACGTGTCACCGTTACTTCAAAGATGTAGATGCTGCGATTGCCGCTGCCGCCGTGGCGGATTACCGACCGAAAAATGTCGCCGCACAGAAAATAAAAAAGAACGATGCCACGTTGTCCATTGAACTGGAAAAAACGAACGACATACTGGCTTCGCTTGGGGAAATCAAGGAAAATCAGTTCCTGATCGGATTTGCGCTGGAAACTGAGAATGAAATTGAACATGCAAAGCAAAAAATCCAGAAAAAAAACTTAGATTTGATTGTTCTTAATTCGTTAAATGATGAAGGTGCAGGTTTCGGAAAACTGACCAACAAAATTACTTTCATCGATAAGAATTTTTTAATTGAACCAATGGATTTAAAATCCAAAGAAGAAGTGGCTCAGGATATCGTTAATAAAATAGTACAACATTATGCGTAATTGGATTATAACTGCACTTTTATTTGTTTCTTTTTTTGGCCACAGCCAGGAGTTAAACTGCACGCTAAAAGTTAATTATGATCAGATCACTGATGCCAATACGCAGATTTTTAAAACATTGGAACGTTCCCTGGGTGAATTTGTAAACAATACAAAATGGACCACCAAAACGTATACAAGAAATGAGCGCATCGATTGCAGTATGTTCATTACTGTTAATTCCTATAGTTCTAATGAATTTAGCTGTACGCTTCAGGTGCAGTCTTCAAGACCGATTTACAACTCAACGTATGCTTCTCCGGTATTTAATTTTAATGATAAAGAATTCAATTTCAGATACCTGGAGTTTGAAAATTTTGTATACAATCCGAATAGCTATGATTCCAACTTAATTGCGGTTGTGGCTTTTTATGCTAACATTATCATTGGCCTTGATGCCGATACTTTTTCAAGTCAGGGTGGCGGAAAGTACCTGGAAGCGGCTTCCAATATTGCAAATATGGCACAATCCGGTAATGGTGCCGGCTGGACACAAACAGAAAAAAAACAAAACAGATATTACTTAATCAACGATTTGCTTTCGAATACTTTTACACCATATCGCGATG
>NZ_CAMLMK010000140.1 GCF_946481155.1 uncultured Flavobacterium sp. | reverse complement strand
GACCCAGTTTGTTTTACCCGTAATACTGAAGACAGAATAATTATCTGATATTCTCGCGCTTCCACTCGAAACCGCCAATCATAGAATATAGTGCCACGAGCGAACTGAAAACAGGATAAATCAGGCTGCTGACAGGCGCAGTATACATGCACATGCGCAGAAATCGGTTGGCAAGAAACATCAAAATCGAATCAATTATAAACTTAGCAGCAAACAAAGCCACAAGAAATTGCCAATTCATCCATCCGCCCAGCACAAATACCAGCCCTAAAAGCAAAGAGAAATTAGCCAGAAAAACCATAATTGCCAGGCCCTTGGAGAAATCGCTTTGATACGCCGTCGCTTTTGAAGCCCAGCGCACTCTTTGTCTGAATAATTTCGCCCAGCTCTTTTCCGGCTTTGTGGTTACGATCACTTGGTGATTTTTCAAGTAATGTACTTTCTCCGGAGATTGAGCAATCGCTTTCTGCAACAGAAAAACGTCATCACCGCTCGCAATGTGGTTGTTTCCGTTGAATCCGCCCAGGTCCTGAAAGATTTTTTTAGTGTAAGCGAAATTGGCACCATTGCACATAAATGCCTCACCCAAGCCAAAACTCCCAATAGTCGCACCCTGCAGACTCAGCATGTCCATCTGCTGGAAATGAGAAAGTAAAAATCCTTTGGTTGGAAAATTTACTGCCCCTGCAATCATTTCCGCGGCTGCCGTATTCTGGATGAAATTGTCGAAGACAGAAAGCCATTCAGCGCGCAATGTACAATCAGCATCAGTAGTAACAATCCACGGATGCTTGGCAATCATGACCGCTCGTGTTATGGCATCCTTTTTTGGCGATTTGGAGATACGTACATTATCCAAAATGGTCAGATGCACCCACGGATTCTCCATGCGCCAACGGTTGATCACGCGAACCGACTCGTCACTTGAAGCGTCGTCCACAAAGATAATTTCGAAAAGCTCTTTTGAATAATGGAGATGCGTAAGTGAATTTAATAAATCCGGCAGGTGCTTCTCCTCATTGCGAAAAGGAATCACAATAGAAAAGCCGGTCGTGTTTTCTGAATCGGCTTTCACAAACGATTTTACTTTCGTAAAACCCCAGATCAGTAACCCGATAAAGAAAATATAATTGATAAAAACCAATACGAAAAGTAAGTTTACGATTTCCATTGCGTTTTAAAATTTAAGACAAAATAACTTCCGATGGTTACTGGAATTACAGTATTCAAAAACCACATTAGCGTACTGATAAAAACTACAATCCACTCGTTTACGCCCAATAATCCGAAAAAATATACCGCGACACTTCCTTTTACCGCAAAATCCAGAAACTGAAATGTAGGCAAAGACGACGCCAGAAAATAAACACTCGTAATGGTAGCCATTAGAAGCAAATACGGAATATCGACATCGAAAATTAAAAATAGAAAATAATATTGATGCGAGAAAACCAAATAGCGCCCGATGGCCAAGAAAATGTTTTTCTGATGGATCGGTTTCGGGATTTCGTTGATCTTATGAATCAGTTTTTCCAGTGAATAGCCTTTGATATTGAGTTTCTTTGTAAAAAACAAAACTGCAGCAATCAAAACCAAAACGCCAAACAAAATACTAACCGTTTTTATCGCAATCACATTAAATTTCGCATTGAAGTACAGCAATCCGAAAATCCCGAAAACAATAGTGAGCAGCATTTGAATCCCGTTACAGATCAGGTTAAGAAACACTATTCTTTTAGTGTCTGATTTTTCAAAGAATAATGCTTTGCCAGCATATTCCCCGATCCCATTGGGTGTGAACAACCCGGCTGTCAATGCTGCCAACACCTGTTTCGAAGCTTCGCCCAAGGTCAGTTTTCGAATTACGGAAACCAAATTCTGCCATTTCAGGATTTCCAGAAAACGGTTTAAAAATGTCAGGAAGAGAATAAGCGAAATGTTGGCGAACGATTGTTTTTCCAGTACTAAGGTTTGAAATTTATACCAGTCGAGTTTATCGCTGTTGGCCAATTGATCATAAATAAAATAAAATGCGCCGCCGACAATCAAAATTTTGATCAGAAGAATGAGGAATTGCTTAGCTTTGTAGGGTATGGAAATCATCTGTGCAAAAGTAATCAATTTGAAAATGAATATACTCATTTCAAAAGAAGCAAACGGTAAACTGACGACTTATAAATGGCAAACGAGCGTATTATTTTAGGAATTGACCCGGGAACGACCATTATGGGGTTTGGCCTGATTAAAGTCGTCAACAAGAAAATGGAATTCCTGCAGCTGAACGAACTGCAATTATCCAAATACGACGATCATTACATCAAGCTGAAAATCATTTTTGAACGAACGATTGAACTCATTGAAACCCATAATCCGGACGAAATTGCTATTGAAGCGCCTTTCTTCGGAAAAAATGTGCAATCGATGCTGAAGTTAGGGAGAGCACAAGGTGTTGCCATGGCCGCAGGATTATCACGAGGCATTCCTATTACGGAATACGAACCCAAGAAAATCAAAATGGCCATTACCGGAAACGGAAACGCCAGTAAGGAACAAGTGGCTAAAATGCTCCAACAGCTTCTCGGCCTAAAAGAATTACCTAAAAATCTTGACTCCACGGACGGACTCGCCGCTGCAGTTTGTCATTTCTTCAATTCCGGAAGAGTTGAAATCGGAAAAAGCTACAGTGGCTGGGACGCTTTTGTAAAGCAGAATGAAAGCAGGGTAAAAAAATAATTTTCAGTCCCAGTTTTCCGTCTCAGTACTGTTAACTGCGACTGCGACTAAATACTAAAAATGAGCGGTATCTACATCCATATTCCCTTTTGCAAGCAGGCATGTCATTACTGCGATTTTCATTTTTCTACTTCGCTGAAGAAGAAAGACGAGATGGTTTTGGCTTTAGCGAAAGAAATCAAGCTGCGTAAAAGCGAATTTGAAAATGAAGTGGTGGAAACCATTTATTTCGGGGGCGGAACACCAAGCATTCTGGCAATTGCCGATTTACAATTGCTGATTGCTGAAGTATACCAAAACTACACTGTTTCAGAGAACCCTGAGATTACCGTAGAAGCCAATCCGGATGATTTATCTGAAAAGCGTATTATCGAATTATCAAATACCCAAATAAACAGATTGTCAATTGGCGTCCAGTCGTTTTTTGAAGCTGATCTGACCCTGATGAACCGCGCTCACAACTCGGCGGAAGCCAAAAAATCACTGGAAATCGCGACCAAGTATTTCGACAATATTTCTGTGGATCTGATTTATGGCATTCCGGGTTTAAGCAACGAACATTGGCTGCAAAATATCCAAACGGTGCTGGATCTGAATATTCCGCATATTTCGAGCTATGCCTTAACCGTCGAGCCGAAAACCGCCCTGCAGAAATTCATCCAACAAGGTCTCATCCCACAACCTGATGACGCTATTGCGCACGAACAGTTTCTAATGTTAGTAGACACACTTGAAACTAACGGATTCATTCATTACGAGTTGTCCAATTTCGGAAAGGAAAACTATTTCTCGAGAAACAATTCGGCGTATTGGCTGGGCAAAAAATACCTCGGCATCGGTCCGTCCGCGCATAGTTATGATGGCACGAACCGAAGTTGGAACATTGCCAACAATTCGCTTTACCTAAAATCTTTATCAGAAAATAAAGTACCCAATGAAACGGAACGACTAACGGAAACCGACCGGTACAATGAATACGTGATGACCGGCCTGCGCACGATTTGGGGTGTTTCCACCGAGCGGATCAAAACGGAATTCGGAGAAAACATGTTGCATTACCTACTGCAGAATGCGCAACGTTACCTGGACGATGAAAAGCTTATTCTGGAAAACAATATCCTGCGCACTACCAAAAAAGGAAAATTCTTCTGCGACGGAATTGCATCTGACTTGTTTTGGTTAAATTTGGAGGAATAATAGCACGCAGATTATACGGATGCTTCGCAGCGCTGATAAATCCGAATGAATCCGCGTCAGTATATCCGTTAAATCCGCGTTCCATTGTATGATAGCAATTATAAACCATCAGAATAAAGAAATAAAAATCGATTTGTCACAACCCTTAGACATCTCGATTCCCTTATCCAACACCGATAAAAACCCGATTGCATGGTATCTTGAAAAACCCGTAATTGAACCGGTTCGTTTTGGGGATTGGGTCGGAAAAGTTTCGGAAGGTAGTTCGTCCACCAATTTCAATAATATCTTTTTTAATCCACACGGGCATGGCACACATACTGAATGTTTAGGTCATATTACGCGTGAATTTTACAGCATCAATCAGTCTTTGAAACAATTTTTCTTTACTGCGGAAGTGGTTTCGGTTCAGCCGGAAATTGAGGGCGAGGATTTGGTTATCACGAAAAGCCAGATTGAGACAGCTTTAAACGGACAATCTCCGGAAGCCATTGTCATTCGGACTTTACCCAATGAAACCTCGAAATCATCGAAGAACTATTCGAATACCAACCCACCCTATCTTGCGGAAGACGCGGCGACTTTCATCCGCGAAAGCGGTATTCAACACCTTCTGATTGATTTGCCAAGCGTCGATAAAGAACACGATGAAGGAAAATTACTGGCGCACAAAGCGTTCTGGAATGTGAAAGATGTCAACAACCTCAATACTGATGCCCGAATGAATTGCACTATCACCGAACTGATTTTTGTTCCCGATGCGATTTCCGACGGAAGTTATATACTAAACCTCCAGATGGCTTCGTTTGAGAATGATGCGAGCCCGAGTAAGCCTGTTTTGTATGAAATACTGTAAGCTATGACCATTGATATTTACTACGAGTATTGCCTGGCCAAAAAAGGCGTAACCGAGCATTTTCCATTTGACGAAGAGACGCTGGTATTTAAAGTGGGTGGAAAAATATTTGCCTTATCCTCGCTTCGTGGATGGGAAAACGGCACACCTTCCGCAAATCTGAAATGCGATCCGGAGCGGGCTTTGGAACTGCGGGGGCAATATGACGACATTCATCCCGGCTATCATATGAATAAAGTGCATTGGAACACTGTAAAAATCAATGGTTCCGTTCCTGATTCTTTCGTAAAAGAATTAATTGACCACTCTTACGATTTGGTTTTTAAGAGTTTAACGAAAAAACAACAGCAGGAAATTACCGAATCTTAAAAATAGGCATTACTTTTGCGGGAAATTCGACGACTAAATCTTTATTAAAAATAGTATGATTGACAATTTAAAGAAAATATTAAACGAAGACCAGGATCCGAAAGCGATTGAAAAAATCACTTCGAAACTTGAAAACTTATTAATGTCTAATGAAGAAGTGGGTTATATTGCCGTGCAGAAAAAACCGGCGATAACCGTGTTTCCGGACAGTATTGTAGTTACAAACAAGCGAATCATCATCTGCAAACCGAAAAATCTTGGTTTGTCCATGGAGTTTATGGATTACGATTGGGATGATGTGGCCGCAACTTTTGTAAAAGAAGGCATTTTAGGCGCCGATTTCACCTTCAGCACTAAAACGGATTTAACGCTTACGATCGATTACCTTCCTAAAAATCAGGCGCGAAAATTATATACTTTCGCTAAAGAGCAGATGGATGCGCTAAAAAATCCGGTTCAGCC
>NZ_CAMLMK010000139.1 GCF_946481155.1 uncultured Flavobacterium sp. | reverse complement strand
CCGATTACAAAGCAGCCATACCGGCGTTGGAACATGCTTTCAAAATTGATCCTTCCAGAAGAATGACGCTGTATTATCTGGCGCTCACTTACCATAATCTGGGTGATGATACTAAGGCTAATGCGTTGATGTATCGTTATCAGAATGGGGGATAGTTAGATTGTTGGATGGTTAGATTGTTAGATTGTTAGGTTTGATAAAGATGTTATATCTTTAGAATTTAAAATAGGAATTAAAATGAACTTATTTAAAAAGCTGTTTGGTTCGAAGAAGGAGCCGGGTTTTGAACCGGACAATACCAAATTATGGCAACTGATGGAAGCCTATGGAAAGGATTCCTCTAACGAAAATTATAAGAAAGTATTTGAGGAATTGTTGTCCGATAATGCTTATCTGATTGTACCTACAATAAATGATAATCCTGCTTTCAGCGAGGAATGGTCTACCGCCCAAGCAGGGACAACACTTCAGTTTACTACTGTATACGATCTGGATGGATTAATGGTGTTTGGTATATTTTCATCACCGGAAAAATTAGCGCGATGGGCAAAAAAAGAAATGACCTATACCGCTATGCCGGCCAAAACAGCGTTGGAAATTGCCCAGCAGCAAAATTACGGCAGGGTAGTGATCGACAGTGATCAGGATACCATGTTTGTTCTGGAACGGGATAATTCCAATGTAAAAAAAGAAGTGATTAAAGAAGACACCGAGGTTCAGGTGGGAACTCCAACAGATCCTATTAGTGGCGCACACAAGGAGAGCCTGATTAATGCTTTTAAGAAGAATTCCAATATTGATGAAGTGTATCATTTTGCCATGTCGCGGGATGGGGAAACTGTTTTGATCCTGGCCATTGTGCTGGAACATGAATCGGAAAATGCGCGTCAGGGCGTAGTTGGGACTATCAACAAAGGTATGGCCGACTATCAGTTACAAATGCCGCTGGACATCATGTATCTTGACCGGAATGATTCCTGGTATGATTTGGCTAAGGAGCAGGAGTGTTTTTATATGAAGTGATTTTTGGAAGGTTAGATTGTTAGATTGTTGGAAACCGTATAAAACCACCCCATCCTTCGGGCACCCCTCCGGAGGAGGGGAAATTAAAAAAAACAGAATAATGAAAATCACCGCATATACAGACGAAACGTTTCAGACGCCGCTTTCAGGAGCTGCTTATTCTTTAATGGTCGATCCTGAAAAGTATACGTTAACTGACGACCTGCATTTTGAAGCGGTAATTGACTGCACCGGAGCCATTGATCCTGAAAGAATGGACATGTCGGCGGAAATAGTGGCTTTAAAAACCGTGTTGTATTCTTATGACGGAAACCTGCACAAACCCAATTTCGTGAAACTGGAATGGGGGCCGGATTTTATTTTTAAAGGCCTGATTACTTCCTTTGATGTTTCCTATACGCTTTTTGAGCCGCATGCGAGTCCGCTGCGGGCAAAGATTTTGATGAGTTTTTGTTCGCTTACGTCGGAAACAACAGAAAAATGTATTGCTTCCAGAGCACCGGATGACAAAGCAAACGAAGGTATTTCAATCAGAAATGCAGGGATTGTACTGCTTAATGCTTATATAGAAATCCTCTTTGAACGACTGATGTTGACGACCGGTAAAAACTTCATAAGCGAAACACACCAGCTGAATGCCGTACACTATTTACAATACCTGGCAACTGGGTTAAGTAATACTGAAGAGCATCTTTTACCCTTAAATAAAGTACTCTGTGGCGTGCCATTAACGGAAACCATACCTGCCAGGATTGACATTTCGGAACATGATATACAGTTAATGGAAGGGCTGCTGAAAGCTTTCATTTCGTATTGGCCTGCAATCGGGAACTCTTCCATAGAAGGTTGTAGGGATAATTGGTTTATAAGAGACGGCCTGTTAGTGGAGCTGGAAGACAAATGGGAACTTACTGTAGCTAAAAAGTCTTACGATATTCTGATTCATCAGGCGCCTTTTTCTTTTTCGATTATCCGGCATCCTTGGATGGTGAAGCCGCTGCATGTTAGTTGGGCATATTAAATAGCGTGACATAAGATTTTATATCTACAGAGTTAATGATCTGATTTTATAAGAAAGAGGTGTTCTCGGTATTGTCCCTTTGAGGCCGACCAGAACAAAGCCGTTCAGGGTTTGTGGCAGGTTGCGAACGAAGTTTATTAGGGGTGTGTAGAAGTTCATCATTGCTAGATTTCCTAAATGCATACACCCCCATACCCCTTCAAGGAGGGAATCTTGATAAAGATGTTTTTGTTTATAAGAACAACTATGATTTATATAAGACAAGTGTGTTAGTAGGAGTGTCCCCTTGAGGACGACCAGAACAAAGCCGTCAAGGGTTTGTGGCAGGTTGCGAACAAAGTTCATTAGGGGTGTAGGAAGAGTTTTTTTTAAGGGAGGAGTACTGACACCCCCCGAGCCCCCCTCAAGGGGTGAGTTACCGCGAAGACGTTTTGTTACGAAAGATGTTTTATTGTAGCTATTTTATAGTTAAATTAGCAGGAACCAATTATTATTTTACTATTCAACATATGAAAAAACATCACACGATTATTATAGCCGGAGCCGGGGGAATTGCCGAAGCTGCGGGTTTGATACTGATGGAATGGAGCGAAGTACATCCAACACTTTTTATCGGGGATCGCCATCCTGAAAAAGCAAAACAAGTAGCCGAATGGATTATGGCCGGTACCACAAAACCGTGTACCGTTCAGGACTTTCATCTTACCGAAGAAGGCCTTACCGATGAAATGAAAATCCTTTTGGATGAAGGCGATATTATCCTGGACTGCTTGCCCGGAAGTCAGGCACCGAGAATTGCACAGTTTGCCAAAGACTTTCACCTCCATTATGCCAACCTTACCGAATATGTTGCCGAAACCGATGCGATTGTAGCTATGGCCAAAGACGCAAAAACGGGTTTCGTATTGCAAACTGGTTTAGCGCCGGGGTATATTGATTTGATGGCACATAGCCTGTTTCAGCAATTCTGTGCAGACTTTAGCGTAGAGAAAGTAGATAAATTGGAGTTTAAAGTTGGAGCACTAACGGATCATGCCGTTGCTCCTCATTATTATGGATTTACCTGGAGTCCGGTGGGTGTTGCTACGGAATATCTTAAAGATGCTATCGTCTTGCGGGATTATAAGAAGACTACTTTGCCTTCCTTATCGGAAAGAGCTACAATTCTCATCGACGGAATTGCCTATGAAGAGGATCTAACTTCAGGCGGTGCTGCCGATCTACCGGATGCTTTATCCGGGAAAGTGCGCTCATTGGATTATAAGACCTTACGTCATCCGGGACATTATGGCTGGGTTGAAGAACAGGTGGCCGGTCTGGGTAACAGCGATGAAGCGATCCAAATATTACAGTCGAAGATGGAAGCTGTAATTCCTCACGTTGAAGATGATTTAATTGTATTATATGCCGCCGTTGAAGGTAAAGACTCCAAAGGTACTTTACGTCGACGCGAGATTGCTAAACGTGTCGCTTCACAGAGAGTAGGGAAGCATCAGTTGCGCGCGATTCAGACTACTACGGCTTCTGCATTAGTGCAGAGTGCACAACTGTTGCTGGAGACCGAACTTAGTGGGGTTGTACTGCAAAGCCAGCTTGATGCGAATGCTTTTTTGAATGGGAATTTTATTGTTCCTGTTTATGGGGAGGTGTAGTTACACTCCGATAGCCCCGTCAAGGGGATTGCGCTAAAGACTTTGTGTCTTAAGACTTCAATACTTGTTTTTATAAGATAGAGGAGTTCGTGGGAGTGTCCCCTTGAGGGGACTTTAGGGGTGTCGAGGAGTTCTTTTATTGGGAGAAGTACTGACACCCCCCGTAGCCCCCCTCAAGGGGGGAATTCCATAAACAGATTATATTTTAAATATCCGGTATTGTTAAACCACCCCACCCTGCGGGGACCCTCCAGGGAACGGGAATTTCTAACTCGTCCATTGGTCATGAACTATGGCAATCAGGTATTGTTTTCCTTCATGATTTTGGAAAACCAGGCGTAAGCAGGTCCAGTCCATACCGTTGTATTTTAGGTCGAAGCCTGAAAAATAGCTTTCTGTGAAATTGCTTTTTGGATATACCGTTGTCAGGTTGTTTAGCGAATTACCATGTCCGAGCATTTCGTTATAAGCTGTTTTTTCTGCATTCAGGAAGTCGGCGTTGTAGACGAATTTTGCGAAATAATCTTTTACAGTTAGTATCATTGGTTCGCCGCTGCCATCAAATTCGCCCCAACGTAAAGGCTCGTTCTTTTGTAGTTCTCCCAGGAATTCTGCACGTTGTAACCGGATGTTTTTTAGGGTGTCTACATAGGCATAGGGGGAAAACCGTACACCATATATCGGATGGATATAATTGGCCAGTTTTGTATAGTCTTTGGCCTTTAATACCGTAAGTATTTCTTTTGTAAGCGCCAGTGTTTCTGTTTTGGAATCAATGACTTCCGGTACCGTTGGAGGCATTGGTACATTGGATTTTTTGGCTTCCTTCTGACAGGAAAGTAACAGGAGCGGAATCAATAATAACATAACTTTTCTAAATGATAAGTTGAGATTGCCACGCTCCGTTTCACTCCACTCGCAATGACAGAACGTAATAAAAAATGCTTTCATAATAATAATTTATTTCAATTCAATCCATACTGGTGCGTGATCGCTAGTTTTCTCCCAACCACGGACATGCCGGTCTACACCAGCAGCTTTGAGTCGTTCTGAAAGGTGAGGGCTGAGGAGGAAATGATCGATACGCAAACCGGCATCCCTGCCATAAGCATTCCGGAAATAATCCCAAAAGGTATAAATTTTTTCGTCGGGATGAAGTTGCCGTATCGCATCGGTCCAACCTTGTTTTACTAATGTTTTAAAAGCTAAACGAACTTCTGGCCGGAATAGCGCGTCATCCACCCAGCGTTCCGGTTTGTATACGTCGACTTCTGTCGGAATCACATTGAAATCACCCACGAGCACTACTGGAACATTAAACTTATAGAGCTGGGCTGCCCGATCTGTTAATCGTTTCATCCATTGCAGCTTATACTCAAATTTAGGACCCGGAGCAGGATTTCCATTGGGCAGGTAGAGGCATGCGATTACGATGCCGTTTATCATAGCTTCAAGATAGCGGCTTTGTATGTCTTCGGGATCACCGGGAAGTGCGCGTCCTACTTCTTCGATTTGTAAATTCCTGGTAAGGATGGCTACTCCGTTCCAGCTTTTTTGTCCGTGCCAAATAGCAGTGTAGCCCGCATCATTAATAGCTTTTTCGGGGAACTTGTCTTGCGGGGCTTTTAATTCCTGCAGGCAAACGACGTCCGGCACCGCTTCCCCGAGCCACCGCAGCAACACGGGAAGGCGGCCGTTGACACCGTTGACATTATACGTGGCTATTTTCATCTTAGGATTGCACTATTCGTTTTTAATATCGTCGATTTTCTTGAGATTGGAAGAGGCGGGGCCATTGATTACTGTTCCGTCGTAGGTAAAACGTGATCCATGTAGTGGGCAGTCGAAGGTCTTCTCATCAGCGTTCCATTGCAGAATTCCGCCTAAATGCGGACAAACGGCACTACAGGAGTGCAGTTTATCATTATGATCCCGAAAGATGGTTACTTTGCGCATTC
>NZ_CAMLMK010000138.1 GCF_946481155.1 uncultured Flavobacterium sp. | reverse complement strand
GAATTAAGAATTAAGAATTAAGAATTAAGAATTAAGAATTAAGAATTAAGAATTACTTCATTTAAAATACAGTTCCAGGAATCTAAAAATCTAAAAGTCTAACTATCTAATAATCTATTCAAAGCTCTGCATCATAACCAATCTGGAATATGCCCCGTTTCTTGCCAGCAATTCCTCGTGCGTTCCCTGTTCTACGATTCTTCCTTTTTGCATCACGACAATCTTATCTGCTTTTTGAACCGTTGATAATCGGTGTGCGATTACTACTGAAGTTCTGTTTTGCATCATATTTTCCAATGCCTGTTGCACCAGTCTTTCGCTTTCGGTATCCAGAGCTGACGTGGCTTCGTCTAAGATCATAATCGGCGGGTTTTTCAATACGGCACGGGCAATCGATAATCGTTGCTTCTGGCCGCCTGAAAGCTTGTTTCCGGAGTCGCCGATATTGGTGTTGATTCCGTTAGGCAAATCTTTGACAAATTCGTAGGCATTGGCAATTTTCAGGGCATCAATGATTTCTTCATCCGTTGCATCTTCTTTGCCTAAAAGAATATTATTTTTAATAGAATCGTTGAAAAGGATACTGTCCTGAATCACCAATCCCATTAACCCGCGCAGGGAATGCATGGTCATGTCTTTAATGTCGGTTCCGTCTATTTTTACGCTTCCTTCCTGAACATCATAAAAACGGGTCAGCAAGTTGGCTACAGTACTTTTTCCGCTACCGGATTGTCCCACCAAAGCAACCATTTTGCCTTTTGGAACTTCCAGTGAAAAATCTGTTAAGACATTTTCTTCCTCATAACGGAAGCTGACATTTTCCAAAGAAATGGTACTGTCAAAAGTAGTTTTCTCAATGGCACCAGGTTTATCGACTATGGTATTTTCCACTTCAATTAAGCCAAAAACGCGTTCGGCGGCGGCTAAACCGCTTTTTACCTGATAAGACGCTTTCGAGATTGCTTTCGCGGGTGTAAGAATCGTATACGCTAAAGCAATATATGTGATAAAGGCTGTACTGGATAAGCTGTTTTCAACCAAAACTAAATGTCCGCCATACCATAATAAGGTTGCTATGGTAACAATACCAAGGAATTCACTCATTGGTGAAGCCAGGTTGTTTTTGTTGGCAATACTGTTGTTTAATTTGAAAAGACGTTCAAGCGATTCATTAAAGCGTTTCATAAAAAGCGATTCCGAGTTGAAACTTTTTACCACTTTTAAGCCCGATAACGTTTCGTCTAAATTGGAGATGAAATGTCCTGATTCCTGCTGTACTTTAATAGATTTTGCTTTTAAGTTTTTCCCGATTCTGGAAATGATGAAACCTGAAATAGGAATGAATACAAAAACAAAAAGCGTCAGTTTAGCACTTATGATAAACATAGTTGCTATGGAAAATAAGATCGTCATCGGCTCGCGCACAATAAGTTCCAATATTTGGAAAAAGGAATTCTGAACTTCTCCGACATCCCCCAGCATTCGGGTCATGATATCTCCTTTTCGGGTATTGGAATAATGTGAAATCGGCAAATGGATGATTTTTCGGTACATCTTCTCGCGTAAATCTCTCAATACGCCGTTTCGCAGTAAGGAAATATGTCGCGAGGCGAGATAATTGGAAATGTTTTTAAGAAAAGCAGTAATAATAACTATACCGATCACCAGCAGTAATGCATTTTCTTCTCCGTGTTCCTGGGAAATTTTGGTGATGTTGTAATTAAATAGCTCCTGTGCATAGGGCTTTAAGTTTGAAATGCCGGTATAAGCCGGTTTAACATATACCTTAGCTGTTTTTTCGAACAAAACCTCCAGCGTCGGCATAATGGAAACCATTAACAGCGTACTGAATAATGCGTAAAAAATATTAAACACAATATTCATTACAACGTTGCTCTTGTACTTTAACGCAAAAGGAATTATTTTCTTTAAATTCTGGTCCATTTAGTTCAACTGCATTTCAGCAATAATATTTTTGATTTTGTTATCTAAATACGCTTCTGCTTCAGGAATATCCTCTATGCTTTCAATAGCACAGCTTACGCTGAAGTAGAATTTAATTTTTGGTTCCGTTCCGCTTGGTCGTGCACAGATTTTGCTTCCGTCCTCAAGATAGTAAATTAATACATTCGATTTCGGGATGGCGATTTCGAATTCTTCATTGTTCATCATGTCTTTCCCTTTGGAAGTCTGATAGTCCTCAATGCAAACCACGCGCTCACCATTGATTTCTTTTACGGGATTTTCACGTAAATCGACCATCATCTGCCGGATTTCATTCGCGCCGTCCATGCCTCTTTTGGTAATGGAAATCAAATGTTCTTTATAGAAGCCGAATTCAACATACAATTGAAGGAGTTCTTTGTATAACGAACTTCCTTTTTCTTTAGCCTGCGCTGCAATTTCACAAACTAATAGAGTGGAGGCAATCGCATCTTTGTCGCGAACAGCATCACCAATCATAAATCCGAAACTTTCTTCTCCGCCACCAATGAATTTCTGATCCGGGAAATCCTTAATCATTTTGGCAATCCATTTGAAGCCGGTCAGTCCCACTTTGCATTCTACATCAAAAGCGGAAGCCAGTTCCAGCATCATCGGAGTAGAAACTATTGTTGAGCCTACAAATTCCGTACCTGTTAGTTTTTCCTGCTTTTTCCATTGCTGAAGCAGAAAATGTGTCATGACAACCATGGTCTGGTTCCCGCTCAGTAAGATCAGTTTTCCGTCAAGATCGCGAACGGCAATACCTAATCGGTCAGAATCCGGATCGGTTCCGATTACGATATCCGCATTTGTTTTTTCTGCCAGTTCCATCGCCATTTTAAGCGCTTCCGGTTCTTCGGGATTCGGCGATGCCACGGTTGGGAAATTCCCATCGGGTTCTGCTTGTTCCCGTACAACTTCAACGTTGAAATAGCCTGCTTTTGACAAAACGGCCGGTACTAATTTTATGGCAGTTCCGTGTAAGGAAGTAAAAACGATTTTCAGTTTGTCTTTAGCTTCGGTTGAAGTATTAAACGTAGCATTTTCAATAGCCGAATGAATAAACGCTTCATCTAAAGTGACATCAATAAATTCAATCAGTTCGCTGTTTGCTTCAAATTTAATCGCATTATAATCCAACGATTCGATAAGCTCGATAATTTCGTTGTCCTGCGGAGGAACCAATTGACCACCATCCTGCCAATAAACTTTGTATCCGTTATATTCGGGAGGATTATGGGAAGCAGTTAATACGATTCCGGCATGACAGTTAAGCTTTTTTACGGCAAATGACAATTCCGGTGTAGGGCGCATATCGGAAAACAGATAAACTTTGATTCCGTTTGCCGAAAAAACATCCGCTACTAATTTGGCTAAGGTATCGCTGTTATGACGACAGTCGTAGGCAATCGCCACTTTGATTTGCTCGCCAGGGAAAGATTTTTTAAGATAATCGGATAATCCCTGCGTGTTTCTTCCTAAGGTATATTTGTTGATACGGTTGGTGCCAATACCCATAATCCCGCGCATTCCGCCGGTTCCGAATTCAAGATTCTTATAGAAACTGTCTTCCAGTTCTTTTGGAGCGGAAGTCATCATCTCATGGATGGCTTCATGGGTGTCGGTATCAAATGTCGGCGTAAGCCAGATGTTTACTTTGTCTAAAATTGCTTTTTCAATGTACATGCTTCAATAATTAAATTTCATTCAGGATTACAGGTTGATTTCCTTTGCAATCTTGTATCGTTCCTCATTGTTTTTTGTCCGTAAAATAATCTCGCCCAAAAATCCGGCAAGAAATAGTTGTGTGCCGATAATCATTGTAGTTAAAGCAATAT
Source organism: uncultured Flavobacterium sp. (assembly GCF_946481155.1). The sequence goes on along the minus strand of NZ_CAMLMK010000138.1, from coordinate 1,853 downwards.
AAAACCAAGGGTTATTCGTTACCAGAATAGCCTCTTCGTGACTGTAAATTTTGTATAGTTTCATGATTCCGATGTATCCGGCTGACAGGAATCCGATCATGAACATCAGTACGCCCAAAGCGCCAAAAAGGTGCATGGGTCTTTTTCCGAATTTGGAAATAAACCAAATCGTAATTAAATCCAGAAAGCCATTCAGGAACCTGCTCATGCCGAATTTTGAAGTTCCGTATTTACGGGCCTGATGAATGACAATTTTTTCGCCAATCTTTCCAAATCCGGCGTTTTTAGCCAGTACCGGAATATAACGGTGCATTTCTCCGGAAACTTCCACGTTTTTGACAACGATATTTTTGTAGGCTTTCAGTCCGCAGTTAAAATCATTCAATTTAACGCCGGACGTTTTACGTGCTGCCCAGTTGAACAATTTCGACGGAAGGTTTTTGGCAAAAACCGAATCATAACGCTTCTTTTTCCAGCCGGAAACCAAATCGTATTGCTGTTGGGTAATCATGTTGTACAGTTCCGGGATTTCGTCCGGGCTGTCCTGCAGATCGGCGTCCATGGTGATGATAACATCCCCTTTGGCTTTGGCAAATCCGGCATGCAGCGCCTGGGATTTACCGTAATTGCGTAAAAACCGAATTCCTTTTACATTAGGATCAGCGGCAGAAAGCTCTTCGATGGTTTGCCAGGAACTGTCTGTACTGCCGTCATCTATGAAAAGCACTTCATAAGAGAAGTTGTTTTCTTTCATGACTTTTACAATCCACGAGTGCAGTTCGGGTAAAGATTCCTGCTCGTTGAGTAAAGGAATTATGATGGATAAATTCATCTATTAGTTAAAAATAGGTTTTTCTTTTTTCAATATCACTCCGACAATTAAAGAGTGAATCAGTCCCATTACGGCATACATTACAATTGTAAAAGGTGCTGCGATATAAGGGTTCAGGAATATTTTTACGAACTTCATGGACATTTTTAACTGTTCTGCCGTCATGGTCGGGTTTTGCTTAACCGTTACCTCCTGAATTTTATCAAGTAATTCTGCTTGGAATTCCGGGAAAAGGAAGTTGAAAAGTATATAGAAAATGCCATAAATAACCGCTGCTAAAACACAAATTGAAACCCCTATTTTTAAGGTTTGGGACAACGATAAATAGCCGTCATTGAATTCTTTCTTAAATTTGTTTGCCGCAATGTACGTAAGAATGAAAGGGAGAAAAATATAATTCAGAAGGTTTACGATGATACCCGCCCATTGATTTTCCTGAGGATCAATATCCAAAGTGTACATTATCATAAACTGTAAAACTACAATGATACCGAAGGTTACCCCATATGGCATGGCATGTTTAGAAGGCGAAATGGTTTTTTCCATAAAAAATTGAATTAAGTTACAAATATAAGAATTCTACACTATCATAGAGTTAGTTTGAAGAATTGAAAAAAAGTTACACAATTATTTGATTTTTAAAAATTAGTTGTACATTTGCACCCTGAAATAATAAAAAGTTTATAAACAAAAAGTTACAGACGTTTATACCTTTTACAGATAAAAGCATCAGAACGGTTTGTAACCAAATTAATAAAAGATTTACCATGAAAAAAGGAATTCACCCGGAAAATTACAGATTAGTAGCATTTAAAGATATGTCAAACGAAGACGTGTTCATTACTAAATCTACTGTTGAAACTAAAGATACAATCACTGTTGATGGTGTTGAATACCCAGTATACAAAATGGAGATTTCCAGAACGTCTCACCCTTTCTATACAGGTAAATCTAAACTTATCGATACTGCAGGACGTATTGATAAATTCAAAAACAAATACGCTAAATTCAGCAAATAATA
>NZ_CAMLMK010000137.1 GCF_946481155.1 uncultured Flavobacterium sp. | reverse complement strand
AAAATGCACTTTCGTGATCAACGGATCAACTGCCTGTAATTGCGCAAGCACTTTAGCACTGGTTCTGTCTACCACCTTTTCAATATGCTTTACTATGCGCACAGGCGGTTTCATAAGCCAAGACTGTTTTTATACTTGAACAAATCACGACAGCGATCAGGAAGCGTTATAAAACAGCCGCAAGAACTCCATTGATTAGATGAACAGCATCCACAACCGCAAAGGTCTTTCCACTCAGGATAGGCGGCCTTATTCGCTTTCAGATAGTGATAAAGCAACCGGTTCATGTCTACCATGCGATTCCATGCGTAGACAAGCCGCGGCGTTTCATCAGCGATCCTGTTATTATCTGTCGTACTTTTTACATTGCCTACTAAAGTAAAGTCAATTACCCTTTCGTCAACATATTGATAGAACACATAATTAGCGATTGGGCTGACCTTTTTCAGATTTGCGCCTGAAAACACGAACCCTGTGCCGGGACCGATAAAAACAACGGTGTTAAGATTGAACAGGATGCCCCCCAGCAGTGTAAGTTGATCGCCTGCCACCGAGTATTCGGCGGCTTTTAACCAGCCTGTGCCACGGATATACACGTTCAAATGTATGCCAACCAGATCAGGGGGCAAAATCATTACGTCGCTGCCGGCAACAGGATCAAATTCACCTGCTCCTCCTGCTGTAAATTCCTGTAGTCCTCCGTTTCCGTTGAATACATAAGCACCATCGTTCAATAAAGGCGCAAAGCCGTTCCACCGGTATTTGCACCCGCCCTTTGTGAAATCTGCACCCTGCAAAAGATTCAGCCACCGGTCATCGGGTAAGCCGCTGCCGTCAATCCCGGCAATGAAAGCGTCGTAAAGCTCCAAACCCAGCACACACCGCAAATATTCAGGCTCATAATCATCGATATAAGCCTGAACATCTGCACGCCCTTCGGTATTACCTGTTTGTGGCAGGTTTAACCGATTGACAAAGTATGTGTAATCTATGATCATGCTGCTTTACGGGCTTTGATCCTTTTTTCGGCTGCTTCCTTATCGTACTTTTTCACGTCCATCTTAGCCCCTTTTTCCTGGAGCTGTTGCACCGTTTTAAAGTGGATGGCGTGAACGGTTCCTTTCTTGTAGATCACCTCGCCTTTAGTCTTGCCGACTTTGCTGGCGTAATCTTCTTTAAAGGTCACGATTCGGGTTTCTTTTTCTTTGTTTGTTACTGGTAACATATAGGTATCTGTTTTAGAAATTCTTAGGCTTCAATACCGGCTTTGATGTTCGCCCAAGTGTCATACATCACACTGTTTTCACGGTGTTCAGGAATGAAACTCAGGAAACGCTGATAGCCACGGAATGAAGTTTTGTCTTTACGGAAATCGTCGGCATTCAATCCACGTTCAAAGGTCATTGCTCCGTAAGCATAGATTTTGAAGCCGAGGTCCTTACCAATAACCAGCACGTGAGTACTTGGTACATCTTCGTGGTCAACCGGCACGATCAACACGCCAGCGATCCATACACGACCCATCGTATCCGTATAGACCATGTTCTGATTCTGGTAACGCTCGTTTTCATCTTTCAGCGCATGGATGCGATACCACACGTCCGAAGACACGAAAGCAATACCCGCTTCCTCACGACTGTAGCGCATAGATGCGAATGCCGCAATCAACTGATCGATATAAGTCGAAGTGTTGGTCGCAAAAGAATCGGCAAATGCAGGTGAAGCAGTAAACTGTTTAGCTGCATAAGTGAGCCCTTGTGGAGCGTCATCATTTACGGAAGGATTGTTTGAAAGAAGGCCGCTGTTTATTTCTTCACGCATTTCATCGCTGAAATCTTCACGTAACCAACGTTCCAGGGATGGAACATCCTGCAAAAGACAATCATCGACTGTGCCAAAAATAGCAACCTTCTTTGCACGTGCTTCGCCGGTTGTAACCCGGAAAGAACGTTTTGGTTTTTCCGCTCCGCATTCGATCCATGCTGCACCGCCGCTATCACCGCTGATGCTATCCTCGTCATCCCCGTCCTCAACTTTGATAAGGAAAATCAACGTTGGTACGCTGATAGTGCGGATATCAAAGTAATCCAGGATAATATTGGTCTTCCTGCGGCGTTGGTACAATGTCGGGTCAACTACACGACCAGTGAAAGCAGTGTCATCGGTGGCAGGACCACCTTCAAAAAACGTCGCACTTGAAAAATCTTCAGCGGCTTTATTCAAACCGAATTCGATTTTCGCATCGTCCTTTGTTTTCTTCTGCTCGCTTTTAACCGTGCTGCCGAAAGTATCTTTTACGAAGGCTTCAACGTCCTTACGGTTGATAGACCGCAATTTGGAAGGGCGGTTGCTACCTGCTTCTTTTTCTTCCGCGGCTTTTTCCTGCATCTCTGCAATCTGCCGGTGAATGCTTTCGTTGGCCTTGTTAATATTTTCAATGCTTTTCAGGATCTCTCCCGCCTGCATATCCTTGATCGTGTCACCGAGTTTTTTTAACTCTCCTTCCACTGCCTGGAATTGCGCTTTGTCAGCTTTGTCGCCGAGAATTGTCTTGAACCCTTCAACCTGCTTGCCGATCTCGGCGATAGCCTCTTCCTCGGTCAACTCTTTGGCCGGAGGTTCAGCGGTGCCACCTTCAGACTTATAAGCCCGGTTGTGGTTCGATAAGCCTAACTGCATCCTGCGGCTTTTAATCTGTGGCAGGTAGCTAACAGGCTTGTGAGGAAATTTTAAAAATGTCCTTTTCATGCTTTTAATGTTTTAAGTAAATTATTCAATGCTTTGACACGGGTGCCTGTAGCGGCCTGTGACTGCGTGCCTTCTGGCGGCGCAATATCTTTAACGCTTTGCGTTGGTGTAATCCTGTTTGAACCCATCGGGACTGCTGAACCTTCTACTACTTTGGCCTCCATAACAGGCCAGAAATAGCCCCGGTCCTCAACTTCTGCACGGTTAGCGATCTTATCAATGTACTTATCCCAAAGAGCTTTGTAAGCTGGGTAATCGTCGTCATTCAGCGCAAGGTCAATACTGACATACCGCATACCTACTGAATGATTGCGGACCTTTCCTCCTTTATACAGATCGAACATATATTCATTCTGGCTTAGTTTGACCTGGCTATCGAAAACAAGCGCCTCTGTATAGCCGTCAAAATCCACCCCAAGTGAGCGCCAGGATATCCGCTTTGTGTAGGCTTTTACATCTTCAGGGTAAGCAATAATGTGATCAAACTTCATTTCATGCTCTTGCAGCATGTATATCTCTTTGTTCTCCGATAGGCTTTTTTTCCAAATGCCGTCAATATGCACATCGCCGTGGCTGTCGTACCAGTAGGTAGTATTGATGACACTGGTAACGGACAAATCCGTTTTATTTGACATAGAAATACCATCGGCTTTTACTGCTACTCCTTTGTGGTTTTCGATACCACCATGGAAGTAGACCGCATCAGCCTTTTTTATCTCAAATTTCTTTTGAGCCTTCAGCGCCTTTTCATTTTCCACAAGGAATTTGAAAAGTTCTTTACCGCTTAGGTTTGGTATCTCTATCATTTTTATTAATAGTTTGACCTGTTAATTTTTTATCCAGCTTTTCTTTTTCAAGCTGTTTGATTTGCGCCGGCGTTAACGGTTTCTGGTTCTGTTTCATTAACTGTAAATTTCGTATCAAGGTACGCATTTATTTCATCGATCGGAACGCCAGCTTTCAGCAAAGCGTTCAACACTCGCACCTGTGCCTCTTTTATAGCCATCCTTTCCTTTTCAAATACCTGTGTAAACGGTAAGTGATCCCAACCAAAAGCAATACGCCAACCTTTCGGTAAATCCCAATGTTTTGCCAGCATATCGCCCAACGCATCCCCCGCGGGCTCCATAGTGTAGTTCACGTGCCGGGCCATTGCTTTTTCCTGGTTCTCATACGTGCTGCTGGTGTATGCTTCTAAGATATCACGTGGGATATTGTAATGTGTACCAATCAAAAAGTATTGTGCCAGATAAGTTTTATCCAGTTCCAATACTTTCAGATCATCAACGAAGCGTTTTATATCAATCGGCGTTTTAACGGCATATACTTGCTTATCGCCGTTGGTTTTGCTTTCGATGTCATCCTTTTCGTCCTCGCCCATTATTCGCTTGCTGATATTATTCGGGTCATTGGCACCCGATACCATGAACTTACCAGCATAGCGAATAGAAATATTTTGGCTGTCGAGTGTAGCTTCTGAATTACTAATGATCTTGTAAAGCGAATCAATACGGGAGAACCCTTTATACCAATTGCCGGTACCATTGGTAAGATCCGCAATATGCAGTATTTCTTTTAGCTTCATTTGCTGCGTGGTGCCATCCTCATACCGGTATAGTAGATCGGTTTCCAATAGCCGGTTTAATTTGGAGGTAGATAACATCAGCTTATCTTTCTCTTTGTCCATGCTGGCGGGCCATTCAATTTTGTGATTCTCCAACCAGTACATAGGCGCATTCTCCCGTTCTACTACTTTGGATTGTGTGTACAGGTAGGCATTACCGCACATTCTCCAAAACATATAATCCCATAACCATTCTGCACGGGACTGTAAAGGGTTGGGGTTGTTGATCCGGTCCAATGCTGGGTGATCAACCTGCTTATCCTTTTTGTTGTAAACATAAGGCTTAGCCATGCTGAATAGGTCGCACTGCAGGCTAAACACTTTGAGTAACGCAGGATTGGAGAAAATCGCTTTTACTTTGGCTGCATCAGTGGAGTAATCATTGAATTGCGGACCTGTACCCAGTAAGTGATACGGGATAAAACCGGTCTTAAAAGCGGTGCGAAAAGCAGAAAAATTACCGAAAAAGTTGCGCCAAAAGGACAATGCAATTTGATTTGGTACGCAAAATAATGATTTTTAGCAAATAAAAAAGCCCCGCTATAGAAATAGCGGGAGTGTTTGTCGTACCATAAACCAAAATCTAGCGAAGTAAATATTTTATATGGGCCTTGTAAAATTGGCTTCGTCGCTCACCGTGGCCCAATAAGAATCGGTATTCATGCAGATAAAAACAGTCGGAGGACCACCTAAGTTTCTCCAAATGCCGGTAACTACCCAAAGCCTACGCAGAGATATTACACGAAAAGACTTTTTATCCTCTTCGTCAAAAGAACCGCCATTATCCAGTTCTAATTGAATATTGGAAAGTAGATCCTCTGCATCTTGACGGTTGAAAAAGGGCTGAGATATGAAGCTATGAAATGTACTCATGATATAAATATTTATAAAAACCCCGGCTGCTAATGCAATCCAACGAGGTTTTCCGTCCAAAGTGTACTATTTTTTAGCCTTTCTGAGCCTGCTCTCGTTGTGCCAAACGAAGCTGGCAAATGCAGCTAACAGGGCAACCGCTCCAGCGATTATGATAATTTGTGTTTCGTTTGAAATTGTTAAGTTCATAGTTTTAGATTTTGTTTGTTTAAAAAAAAGATATTATGATTTAAAGTATTCAGGGAAAAACTTTTTTAGATCGTTTGCCCATACTTGCATGGATTTACCTTTCCTGTTAATTAATGAACATTGAAAGCCATTATTTTCAAGCTGGCAACCTGCATTTAATTCAGTCACAAACCGAGCGCAAAGATTGTAGGCATATATATCTGCATAAAAATCAGTTGCCGTGCCGTTATTATATAGACCTTTAGCTTTGCTCAATGTTTCGGCGCAATCTGTTCCTATTGTGTAATTTTTGCCGGTTGTATTGCTGCGAACGTTAACCATATTAGTGATTAGCTTGCCGCAATTGTCACAGATGCAAAATTGACCATCCATTACATTGCCTCTTG
>NZ_CAMLMK010000136.1 GCF_946481155.1 uncultured Flavobacterium sp. | reverse complement strand
CTGCAATTGCAAAAGACAAATGCTGAAATTGTCGGGCTGATCAATCATGTTGTTGAAAAACTACGGATCAACACTGAAAAAAAGATTTTGCTGAATAGCTCAAGCAAGGAAATTATTGCCAATATTGACAGTTTTCATTTTGAGAATGTAATTTCTAACCTTATCGACAATGCTATAAAATATGGTGGTGAAGAAATAAATATTGCTGTTAATCAGGATAATAAGAGTCTGTTGATTGAAATTTCAGATAACGGAACAGGTATTGATAAAATGCATCAGGGAAAAATTTTCGATAAATTTTACCGTATTCCGCAAAACAACCTTCACAATGAAAAAGGATTTGGCATCGGTTTGTATTACGCTAAAAATATAGTTGCCAAGCATGGCGGAACCTTAGAGCTTATTTCGGAAGAACACCAAACCACTTTTAAAATTTCTATCCCAAATGAATAAGAAAATAAACATATTACTGGCGGAAGATGAAGCTACTTTGGGGATGATTATAAAAGAGAGCCTGGAAACCCGAAACTTCAGTGTTACCCATTGCTTAAATGGACAGGAAGCCTATGAGCGCTATACGAGTGAGAAACCGGATGCTATTGTTTTAGACATCATGATGCCAAAAAAAGATGGCTATTCCCTGGCTCACGAAATCCGAAAAACAGACAAATCCACTCCTATAATTTTTTTAAGTGCCAAATCACAGGTACAGGATGTTTTAGATGGCTTTCATCATGGAGGAAACGACTATCTGAAAAAACCGTTCAGTATGGAAGAACTGATTGTCCGGATTCATGCGCTTTTAGACCGGATTCCCCAGAAAACCACTGAGAACGAATTCAGTATCGGTAGGTATACTTTCAATTATACCAAACAGATTTTGCAATGTGCTGACCTTATTTTTAACCTCACACACAGGGAAGCAGCGGTCCTAAAAATGCTTTTGGAGCATAAAAATGAAATAGTTGATAAGTCGGATGCATTACTGGAGATTTGGGGTAACGACGATTTCTTTAACGGACGCAGTATGGATGTTTTTATTTCAAAGCTTAGAAAAAAATTAGCTTCCGATCCTTCCATTCAGATAATCAATGTAAGAGGAAGAGGTTACAGGCTTACCAATTAAGAAGGCAAATGCTTGGGGTTGATTAATGAATTCAGAACAAATCTATTGAGCGTAAAAGCCTGATTTAGTAAAGCAAGTAAATAATAAATTAATCTTTATATTTGATTGCTACTAACTTCCTTTTTTGCCAGATGAAAACAACAGACGATTTATTTATCTTAATAAAGTCCTTGACAAAGACCGAAAAGAGATACTTTAAAATTTACACTTCTAAAGGGAAAGATGTCTCAAAAAAGAACAATTACATTCAGCTGTTTGAGGTTATTGAGAGGCAGAAAGCATATAACGAAGAGGAAGTTATTGCTAAATTTCCGGACCGAAAATTCATAAAACACCTGTCTTCTGAAAAGAATTATTTATACAATCTTATTCTAAAGACTTTGCATTTATATCATTCCTCCTCAGACGAAAACATAAAAGCAGATGAATTATTATATTATTCGGAGATATTATACAACAGAGGGCTTTTTAATCAAAGTGAAAAGATAATTGGCAGATACAAAAAGTTGGCTTTAACCAATGAAATGCACATACAAACTATTAAATCTACTAAGCATTGCATTAATTTATCATTACAGTTCTCTAATAATTCAAAAATTTTAGAATCGGAATTAACGCAAGCTGTCAATGATTCCAAAGCAGCTTTAAAAAAAATAAAGAACCTGCAGAAATACCAAAAGCTGTTTGTTGAATTTTATTCCTTGATAAGGAAAGAAGGTGAGTATCTGAGAAGTAGTTCAGCGCAATCTAAATTTGCCGCTATACTAAACCATCCTTTGATGGCCGACGAAAGCCTGGCGCTTACCAACGACGCAAAAGCAATATTTAATAATATAAAGCGATCCTACCAGTATGCTATAGGCGAAGAACTGGAAACCTCTTATCAATACTATTCAGAGCTTACCAAAAAAGAAGCATTCGATGTTACAGAGCAAACGAGAAGGCTTTCCAATTTTTGCGAAATCTGCATAAAAATGGGAAAATATGGCGAAGCCATGTCTTTGCTTGTGAAAATCAAGTCGTTACCAACAAAATCATTCTTAGAGGAGGGCAAGCAATTTTACAGATATTACGACAATTTATTGTCATTATATAATCAGATTGGGGAATTTGAAAAAGCTGAAAAATTGATTCATACGATCATGACTGGTATTAAAAAATACGAAAACGTGATTCATAAATCTAAGATGATTAGTCTTTATTTTCACTTTTCTTATTCCTATTTTGGTGTTAAAGATTATAAAAATGCCTTAAAACAAATCAATCTGATAATAAATGATACTACCGATTTGCGAAGAGATATCCTTTGTTATGCCCGAATGCTGCAACTGATGATCTATCTTGAGACTAATGATCTGCTTTCCATGGAACATCTTGTTAAATCAAGCCGTTACTTTTTTTCAACGCGGGAAAAACTGCACCAATATGAAGAAGTCCTTTTGCTTTTTTTTCAAAGAATCCATTTGATTACAGAAAAGAAAGAGAAAATTGAGCTTTATTCAAAATTGCACGCCGAACTGATCGAAATTTCAGATAAGGCTGTAGAAAAACAAGTTGCCTTTTATACCAACCAGATTTCCTGGGTTGAAAGTAAAATCAAAAACACCAGCTTTGTTGAAATCATTAAATCCAGAAATAATTCACTTATTGAATTCCAGTAAATAATTAATTTTATTTTAAGAAAAATAGCCTGTTTAAGCCCTTATTGAATTCTTTTTCAGGTAATTAATAGCTTTAAAGGAGCGGTTTGAATTCCAAGAGTTACCATAAATTTTACTTTTTTCATTTTTCGCCCATTGTTACGTTTGTGATGCCAATTAAAAAACAACACAATGAGAAAAATTTATTTTACCATGTTATGCCTTGGAATACAGAGCATAATGCTGTCACAGACTACACTTGTCAGTGTCGGTTCTTCCTGGAAATATTTAGACAATGGTTCCAATCAGGGAACTGCCTGGCGGGCAACCACCATAGACGAAACGGGATGGTCCCAGGGCACTGCGCAATTAGGATATGGTGACGGAGATGAAGCTACCGTAGTAAGTTATGGAGCAAGTTCAACGAATAAATACATTACAACCTATTTCAGAAAAACATTTACAGTAGCAGATGCAAGTTTATTTCTTAATTATACTTTAAAAGTAAAAAGAGATGACGGTGTTGCTGTGTATGTAAATGGGAACGAAGTCTATAGGGATAATTTGGCTGCCGGAGCGTCATATACGACCTTAGCTTCCCTTGCAAATGATGATGGTGGCACATTTCAGACGACAACTTTACCTATTGGAACCTTTATAACGGGAAGCAATACTATTGCGGTTGAAATCCACCAGAATGTAGCCAACAGTTCGGACATCAGTTTCGATCTGGAGCTTCTTGGCAATACTACTACTGCACCTTCTGCAACGCAAAAGCATATTCGTTGGGGAAGTACAAAAAATCCATTGGAAGGCGTAACGGTTTCATGGACGAATTCCACAGCAGCTACTACAGACCAGATAAAATGGGGCTATACAACCGCTTATGAACAGGGAACTTCTAATGTAACTTCAAGGGCAGGTTATGCTGCCGCAACAAACAAATTTTTCAGTTTTACATTCCCGGGCGTCCTGACAGCAAATGCAACAGTATATTATTCTTTGTTTGATTCAGTATCCGGAACATGGTCTGCGCAAAAAACATATACCACGTCCCCTCCCGTGAATACCAATGCCTTTTCTTTTGCCGCTGTAGGTGACAGCCGGACAAATGTGGGAGTTTGGAATACAATTTCTAGCTTAACAAATGCAAGAAATCCTGCTTTCGTGGTATTTAACGGGGATATTGTTGATACAGGGAGTTCTGCTTCACAATGGGATGCCTGGTTTGATAATGGCTCTAATTTAATCAATAATAAGTTGATTTTCCATGCTCAGGGAAATCACGACGTCGCTTCAGCTTCTTATTATCAGAATATTTTTGATTTACCAAAAAACAATGTCCCTGTAACGGAATTGTATTACTCCGTTGATTATGGAGAAGCCATTTTCATCTGCCTGAATTCAGAAACTCCTGCAGATGCAGCTCAATATTCCTGGTTAACCAGCACTTTAGCAGCTAATGTAAATAAGAAATGGAAAATCATTTCGTTCCACAGGCCTTTTTACACAGTGGGTGCCCACGCAGGGGAAATGGATCCCTATTGGAACACATGGTTTAAAGCATTCGATGATTATGGTGTCGATTTAATTTTAACCGGTCACGATCATTTATACGAAAGATTTAAACCGATCAACAGAAACGTGAGCACGACCGTTCCTGTAGCAAATTATGGAAGTTTAGCCGGAGAAGGCAGATGCCAGGTTGTTTGCGGAGGGGCAGGAGCTCCATTGTATTCCGCCGGAAGTTCCTCTTTATTGCAGGCGTTTAGATCGGATTATCATTATGTGATGTTTGACGTTACAAATACCACGCTTTGCGGAACCGTTTATGATGATGCTAATACTGTTATTGATAATTTTTGCATTAATAAGCCTTACTTATCGACAGATGATCCAAAAGGAATTTTTTATCCCATCAAATTATATCCAAATCCTGTAAAAGAAGCATTCAAAGTAGAATATTCCTCTCCAAATACCGGTGATGTAAAGATCAATATCTATGATATAAAAGGAAAGCTTGTAATGACGGAAAAAGCAACTAAATCAGCTACTGAATTTACATACAGCTATAACGCATCATCATTAAATGCAGGAGTATATGTTTTTGAAATTCAAATGGGCAACCAGAAAGACAGTGCAATATTAATCCGTCAATAAAGCCTAAATGCCTTTATAATACTGCAATGAAAGATAAAATGGAACTTTTGACGAAGATTGGTGTTTTCGGAACCTTTTTAGGCCACGGAATCGTAGCTCTTGGAGTGAATCCAAAATGGATTCCCCTGATTACCTGTTTTGGGTTCTCTGAAAATCAGGCAATTACTTTAATGCCTTTCATTGGTATAGCCGATATTATAGTTGCTTTTGCAGTTTTATTTTATCCCATCCGCGCAATTGTAGGATGGGCAGTTTTATGGGCCTTTATGACCGCTTTAAGCCGACCGATATCAGGCGAGCGGTTTGTAGAATTTATTGAACGATCTGCTAACTGGTGTTTACCTTTACTATTGCTTTTACTACTTGGAATTCCGGGTGATTTTAAAAGCTGGTTCAAAACTAGAGAATAATAAAAAAAGAGGATTTCGGTCCTCTTTTTTTATTATTCTGCGAGCAAATTATAATTGGAGTTTACGCTTTAAAGGCTAAATAGATTCTGAATTATTTTGGGATTAATTTCATTGATCCCAAATGGGTGAACCTGCAAATAAAAAACTAAACGCTTGAAAAGCGTTTAGCTTTTTGTTTTTGAATGCTTACGCAAATAAATTTTCGACACCCCAAAAACAAAAAAAACCGAAACGTTTGTTTCGGTTTTTTTTTGCGGAGAAAGAGGGATTCGAACCCCCGGACCTGTTACAGTCAACAGTTTTCAAGACTGCCGCAATCGACCACTCTGCCATTTCTCCAGTAAATATCGCATTACTTCCGTATTGCGAGTGCAAATATAGATGGTTTTTTTATTTCTGCAAACCTTTTTTTGATAAAAGACTGAAATAATCCACGATCCATTTTTAACTCTTTCATTTCGTTTATTTTACAAAACAAAAAAAATGAAATTATTTTTTTAATACCCTACGTATTCGGTGATTTCCAGTCCGTAACCAATCATTCCCACACGTTTTGTTTGCTCGGAATTCGTCAATAAACGGATTTTTGAGATGTCAATATC
>NZ_CAMLMK010000135.1 GCF_946481155.1 uncultured Flavobacterium sp. | reverse complement strand
AATTTATCGTAGCGGGCTTCAGCTGTGAAACTCATGTTATCGATGAGGCGTTGCTGGTTGGCGACTAGGGAATTTTCTATCAGGATTCTGAAGAAGCGTTCCATTTTTGGCACTTCATTATACAATTTCTCCTGATTTTCTTTAGATAGTAAAATGACTTCGGCCTCTTCATTGGTTTCGATGTACAAATGTCCGGGTCGTTGTGAAAGATAGCTGTACATGTCGGCGATCCACCAACCGGGACAGGCGAAACTCACCACGTGTTCCACACCATTTTCGTCAATGGTATAGCTGCGGAGAATACCTTTGGTAACAAAAAAAGAATGCGTACAAATTGCGCCTTCCTTTAATAAGATGGTTTTGGCTTTATACTGCCCGGGTTGTGTTAATGCCAAAACATGTTCCTGTTCTTCAATAGTGAGCGAAACGTGTTTGGCGATATTTTCAAGCAATAGGTTCATGATTATTTTGTGATCGTTTTTTTCTCGTCGAGTAAGACGAAGGAGGTAGCTTTGAAACGATTGTCAACTATTTCTCCTGAAACTTCTGCTTTTCGAATGGCATTGCAAAAACCGTCTTCGGCGTGGGCATCACCGTGTTTGTCAATGGAACTTCCGTCTACAAAATAAGGTTTTCCGTCGATGCGTACGGCTAAATCACAGCCTTTTCCCTCCATTCCGAATTTACATTGGCCACATGAGGCTTCCACGATTTGCGTTTTGGACTTTTCTTTTTTCTCTTGGGCGTTGATGGCAAACGATACTATAAACAATGCCATGGTGAATATTTTTTTCATCTGAATCTAGTATGGAGAATGAATATTTCGATAGGTGTGTTTGGGTGGTAAAATAGAGCGACGTTGATCTCCGTCGTTGCCTAGTCCTCTTATCGTTAAAGGTAACGTGAATTTTTGCTCCAAAAAGTCCGGACGGTTTTCAGGGACCCGAAATTCAGGGAGACTATAAAATGCCTTGAGGACTGTTTCTTTAAAACCTTTTATATCTGGTGATTTTGGTATTTCTACATTCTTCACTTTGCCTTTCTCATCGATAGAGAAATTAATCATAATTTTAATTTCGTTCAGGGAACTTGGAATGTCAAGCTTTGACAGATCAAGATGATTTCCTATTATTTGATAGGTACAGTTACGGCATTCGGTTTTATCGGCAGTTGTTTTTGCGCAGGATTCAAAAACAGGCATAGCAAGATCTTTAACTTCCGGCAATTTATTACTGTCAAAGATTGTCAATCTATTATTTTTCACCACAAACTCAGAGAGAATATCAATTTTGTATTCACAATACTGATTTGTTAAGAAGTTTGATGCAGGTGTGAATTTTGGAAGTGAGCGAACCAGCAGTTTGATATAATTGTCAAATGAAGCTACACCAGAATTAATTACTATTGAATCGGTTACAATAAATCCGAACTTATCAATTAGATAGGAAAGTTCAAATTGAATTGAATCGTTTTCCTTTAATTTCATTCTTTTGATGAATATTGAATCCGCTTTACTGCTAATATGTAACTGGGTTTTGTTGTATATGTCTAATAGTTTTGCGTTATGACTCAGGCTTGTAGAACTTCCATGAAAAGTAGGAGCTCTTTTGTTTTCATTGTCGAATTGACCATAAAGACTTAAATTAAAAAATAGGATTAAATATAAAAGGTGCTTTGTCATGACATTCTGTTAATTTACCTTGACTAAGGTAGCAGTTTTTTTTGCTTTTTCCACAATTTCCTCAATCGGCGTTTCCAGTGAATCATTGACTAAGACCACGCCCATTCTTCGATAAGGTCTCGAAGTAGGTTTGCCGAAAATCCTGAAATCGGTTTTTGACAGGCTGGCTACTTTTTCTATTCCGGAATAGGTCGGATTATCCGAATTTTGGGTAGCTAAAATCACGGCGCTTGCTCCAATTTTTTCCAAAGTGATTTCCATAATCGGAATGCTTAAGATGGCACGCAGATGTAATTCAAATTCGTTGAAATTTTGTGTTTTAGCTAAAGTTACCATTCCGGTGTCGTGCGGTCGAGGAGACAGCTCTGAAAAATAAACACCTTCGTCGGTAAGGAAAAATTCCACGCCGAAAAGTCCTGCGCCTCCTAAAGCTTCGGTGACTTTTCGCGCCATATCCTGTGCTTCTGCTATGTCTTTTTCGGAAACATGGGCCGGTTGCCAGCTTTCCTGGTAATCACCGCGTTCCTGTCTGTGCCCGATTGGTGCGCAGAATAAGGTTGGATGACCATTTTGCGTAACCGTCAGCAACGTGATTTCAGAATGGAAATTTACGAAGGCTTCTACAATTACTTCCACCACGTCGCCACGCGAACCTTCCACGGCATAGCTCCATGCTTTTTCGATATCGCTTTCTGTTTTTATTGTTGACTGGCCTTTTCCGGAAGAGCTCATTAACGGTTTTACCACGCAAGGCATGCCGACTTCCGCAACAGCTTTCTGTAATTCTTCGGAAGAGGTTGCATAACGGTAATTAGCAGTTCTCAGACCTAAATCTTTGGCTGCCAAATCACGAATCGCTTTTCGGTTCATGGTGAAATTTGCCGCTTTTGCTGAAGGGACTACTGTGATTCCCTGTTTTTCATAATCATAAAAGCGTTCAGTGCGGATAGCTTCTATTTCAGGAACGATGAAATCGGGCTGGTGTTTGACTACGATTCGGTCCAGTTCGGCGCCGTCTAACATGTTGATGACTTCGAATCCGTGTGCAACCTGCATGGCCGGAGCATTTTCATAACTGTCAACCGCGATGACGGTCTGGCCGATGCGTTGTGCTGCGATGACAAATTCTTTTCCGAGTTCTCCGGAGCCTAATAAAAGTATTTTCTTGTTCATTGATGTTGTTGTTTTTTAAAATAGTGTCTGCGTTAGGGATGGGAGTGGCATCCTTTTATGGCGCGAAGCAGAATAAAAGATATAACGGACAGCCCGGCCCTTGTGGAAACGCCCTCTGAAAAAAGGACAAAAAAAGCCCCAAGTTTCCTTGAGGCAATTATGATTTATGCTAAAACTTCGGAAGTGGTTACCGCGTCTTTGATTCGGCGTAGTGCTTCTTTTAGTAAGTCTTCGCTGGTTGCGTAAGAGAAACGGATGCAGTTCGGGTTTCCGAAAGCGTCTCCGGTTACTGTTGCTACATTAGCTTCGGCTAAAAGATACATGGAGAAATCCGTTGCGTCTTTGATTTCGGTACCGCGCAATGTTTTTCCGAAGAACGAAGAAACATCCGGGAATACATAAAATGCGCCTTCCGGAACGTTGATTTTTATGCCTGGGATTTCTTTTAGTAAGCCAACTACTAAATCACGACGGCTGTGGAATGCGTCAACCATATGTTTTAAAACAGAAGGATCTGCGTCTACAGCTGCGATTGTCGCGCGTTGAGCAATGGAATTGGCGCCGCTGGTTACCTGTCCCTGGATTTTGGTACATGCTTTTGCAATAAATTCCGGTGCGCCGATGTAGCCGATTCTCCATCCTGTCATGGCGAAAGCTTTTGCTACTCCGTTAACGGTAATGGTTCTTTCCAGCATTCCCGGAATGGATCCGATGCTGCAGAACGTTCCTGAGAAGTTGATGTGTTCGTAGATTTCGTCGGAAACCACGTAAACGTTTGGATATTTTTCTAAAACTTTTGCGATGGCAGTAAGCTCTTCACGGTTATATACCGAGCCGCTTGGGTTACAAGGCGAACTGAACCACATCATTTTTGTTTTTGGCGTAATAGCAGCTTCCAATTGCTCCGGGGTGATTTTGAAATCGGTGTCAACGGATGTCGGCACTTCTACCGGAGTTCCCCCTGAAAGCTTGATGATTTCGAAATAACTTACCCAATAAGGAGCGGGAAGGATCACTTCGTCGCCTTCGTTTAACATTACCTGTGCAATATTGTATAAAGATTGCTTCGCTCCGGTAGAAACTACGATTTGCGAAGGCTTGTACTCTAAATTATTGTCTCTTTTGAATTTGCGGCAAATGGCTTCTTTCAGTTCCAGATACCCTTCCACCGGAGTGTAGGTGCTGTAGTTTTCGTCGATGGCTTTTTTTGCGGCCTCTTTCACGAAATCCGGCGTATTGAAATCCGGTTCGCCTAAGCTTAAACTGATGATGTCTTTTCCTTGTGCTTTTAGTTCTCTGGCCAGTGCAGCCATTGCTAACGTTTGTGACGTAGATAAATTGTTAATTCTATCCGATAGCGGGTTCATAGTTATTGTGTTATGTAGTTATTCTTTTTTTATGCCATTTGCGGCTTTTGTCCTAATTCCTTCAGATGCTTGAAGTGCGAATAAACCGCAGAACTCATGGTTTTGAATTCGTAGTAAGGAAGGTTGCATTCGGCAGCAGTTTGCTTCACGATGTCGGCTATTTTACCATAGTGGACATGGCTGATATTCGGGAAGATATGGTGCTCAATCTGATGGTTCAATCCTCCGGTATACCAGTTTACCAACCAGTTTTTAGGAGCGAAATTAGCAGTTGTATATAACTGGTGCGCTGCCCAGGTATTGTCAATTTCATTGTTTTCGTCCGGTTGCGGGTGTTCCGTTTCTTCCACTACGTGTGCCAGCTGGAATACGATGCTTAAGATCAATCCGGCCGTGTAGTGCATGATGAAGAATCCTAAAAGTACCTGCCACCAAACGATACCTAATACAATAGGGATAACGACCCAAATAGAAAAATAAATGACTTTTGTGATTACCAGCGTGCTCCATAATTTTACGGGGCTTGGGAATTCGCCATATGATAATTTTCTTTTGATGTAACTTCTCATCTGCTTGAAGTCGGTCGTAATAGCCCAGTTGAAAGTCAGTAATCCGTAAAGGAAAACCGAGTAGTAATGTTGGAATTTATGGATTGGCGACCAGTCGGCGTGCTTTGTAAAACGGATAATTCTTCCGGCTTCCAAATCCTCATCGTGACCGTGGATATTCGTATAAGTGTGGTGAAGCACATTGTGCTGTACCTGCCAGTTGTAAACGTTTCCGGCTAATACGTAGATACTTCCGCCCATGATTTTGTTTAACCAGGGTTTGGAAGAATACGAGCCGTGATTCCCGTCATGCATAACGTTCATTCCCACTCCGGCCATTCCTATTCCGATGACAACCGCCAGCAGAAGGTGTGCCCAAAGGGGTAAATTTAAAGCTAAGATTAAAAAATAGGGAGTAAGGAAAAGCGAAAACATCACAACGGTTTTTAAATGTAGTTTCCAGTTGCCTGTTTTCTTTATATTATTCTCTTTAAAATAATCGTTTACGCGTTTGTTCAGTGTCCTGAAAAATTTCAGGCTATCTGCTTTTGAAAAAATTGGTGCTTGAGTATTCATTTTCATTTCCATTATATCGTCCAAAGGTAATTATTAATAAATATGTAATTCGTTAAAGTCTATAAAAATTTCACTGTTAAAAAGTGTATTTTTGCATAAAATTTTGAATAATGCAGAATATTGTAAAATATTTCCCTAATCTTACTGATACTCAGGTAGAACAGTTTCAAAAACTGGAAGGATTATATAAAGACTGGAATGCGAAAATCAACGTGATTTCCCGAAAGGATATCGACGAGTTGTATACAAAACACGTGTTGCATTCGTTGGGAATTGCTAAGATAATTGAGTTCCGGCCAGGTGCTGTGATTCTTGATGTAGGAACAGGCGGTGGTTTTCCGGGAATTCCTTTAGCGATACTGTTTCCGGAGGTTGATTTTTATCTTATTGACGTAATCGCCAAGAAAATCCGCGTCGTGAATGAAGTCGTTCAGGGATTGGGTTTGCAAAATGTGAAAGCAGAGCAGATGCGTGCCGAGAACGTTAAACAGGATTTTGATTTTATCGTAAGCCGCGCCGTGACCAATATGCCTGATTTCGTTTCGTGGGTGAAAGATAAAATTAAAAAGAAGCAAAACCACGAATTGGCAAACGGGATTTTGTATTTAAAAGGCGGGGACTTAACTGAAGAATTGAGAGATTTTCCAAAAGCGACGCAATACAACTTATCCGATTTTTTTGAAGATGAATTTTTCGAAACTAAGAAAGTGGTACACTTGCCGCTGAAGTATAAAGTTTAGAG
>NZ_CAMLMK010000134.1 GCF_946481155.1 uncultured Flavobacterium sp. | reverse complement strand
GCCTTATTGTTGTGGAACTGAAAGGGACTGAAATCCGCGAAATGGCAAATTATATCCTGAAAGAAAAGAAACCGCATCCTTTGAATGGCCTGCAGATAATCGTTGACAAGAACACAATGGCAATTAAATCGTTGTCCGTTAATGGCAAACCTCTTGAAGATTCGAAGATTTATTACGTAGCTACATCTGATTATTTATCGAATGGTGGCGATAACATGATTTTCTTTAAGAAAGCAGTAAAGTCGTACGATATGAATTATAAGCTTCGGAATCTGATGATTGACTATTTTAAAAAAGTTGATACGATTCCGGTAATTACGAATGAAAGAATTATTCTTGAATAAATATAGTGGACAAATGAAAAGAAGAGATTTTATAAAAAATACAGCTGCGGGTTCCGCTTTATTAACGTTGGGCGGATTGTCTTTAAGCAGTTTTGAAGCACCGGAAACTTCCTCCAAAATGAAGAAAATGACGATTCTTCATACTAATGACGTTCACAGCCATATCGATCCGTTTCCAGCCGATCATCCGAAGAATCCAAACATGGGGGGCGTTGCAAGAAGAGCGGCTTTAGTGGAGCAGATACGAAAAGAAGAGAAAAACGTTTTGCTGTTGGACGCGGGCGATATTTTCCAGGGAACACCGTATTTTAATTATTACGGCGGAGAGTTGGAATTCAAGCTTATGAGCATGCTTAACTACGATTTAGCTACTATGGGTAATCATGATTTCGACAATGGGATTGATGGTTTTTATGCCCAATTGCCTCATGCTAAATTCGACTTTGTTTCGGCGAACTATGACTTCAAAAATACTATTCTTGACGGTATTGTTAAACCTTATAAAATACTTCAGAAAGACGGACTGAAAATCGGCATATTCGGATTGGGTGTTGAATTGAATGGATTGGTAAGTCCGCAGCTTTATAAAGAAACCGTTTACCATAACCCAATTGAAATTGCTCAGGACATGGCACAGATTCTCAGACATGAAAAGAAATGTGACCTGGTTATCTGCTTATCGCATATCGGATTTAAATACAAAGATTTTCCTGATAAGGTTTGTGATGTAATGCTGGCACAAAAAACAAAAGACATTGATTTGATTATTGGTGGGCATACCCATACTTTCTTAGACAAACCTGTAATAGAAAAAAACCTTGACGGCAGAGAAGTGTTGATCAATCAGGTTGGCTGTTATGGCATTAATTTAGGAAGGATAGATTTCTATTTTGATGAGAAGAAAAATGCGGTTTCAACTGCCGGAAGGAGTATCGTAATCTAGATTTTCCTCGCATTCCTCACCTTTGACATCCATAAGTATAACAGCTTTATAAAGAAGGTACTGTGCCACCGAAAACAGGACGATTGCTATTGGCCGGAATATTTTGATGGAAAGATAGTAAAAATCAACTGCCACGACGAACTGCATACAGGTAAAAAGTACTACACTTATTAAAATGTAAATATTTGCCTTGGTCGAAGCTATGTAATAGTTTGACAAAGCCAGGCCTCCCAACACAATCACGGAGATCCCGTTAATTATATAAAAATAAAAAGCCTCTCCCAAATTGTCGCCTATCAGCTGTAATACGGTGATGAAAATAATTAAAAAAGGAAAGGTAGCTATTAAAAAAGGTAGCGGTTTTGGCCATTTACAATGTTGGACAATCAGTATGATGATAAACAATCTGCATAGAAAAGTATTTAGTGCTCCAACCATAAACATCGTTTTATCGGCGCCAATAAAGCTAATATTAGCAATCCACATAAATAAAATGCTCAAAACAAAATACCTGTTTACCTTCTTTTTATTCAGCATATATAAACCAAATAGCGTTGGCATCAATAAGGGTTTAAGGGAGTAAAGAAAAACCGCGTTTTTTGAATATTCGGCATAAATCAAAAACACGCTTATGACTATATAAAATAGCGTAAGGTATTTCGAAAGCTTCTCTTTTTCTATTTTGGAATTCATGCCGATTTTAATTTTTAAAATCAAAAATTAAGCTACATGAATTTACGGATTTTTTAGAACGTAGCGACTAAAAAAAATCAATCTTTACTTTGCCTTTGATCAAAAGCGATAAAGGTCTGCAGTAAAAAAAACTGTCCGCACGCATATAAAAGCATTGATAAAGGCCTGAAGATCTTTACCGATACATAATAGAGATCTATTGAAACCAAAAACTGGATGAAGGTAAACAGCAGTATACTGATTAATAAATAGGTATTGGTTTTATTCGAATTGTTAAAATACCTTGCCAGGGAATAAGCCCCAAGAAAAGTCATAAAAATTCCGTTTAAAAAGAAGAGAAATATGCTGGTGTATAGGGTTTCGTAAATTACCTCTAAAACACAACAATAAACAAATGCGAACGGTATTAATGCTATTATGAACGAGAATTTATCCGGAAAAGTTGTATTGATCAACAATAAGAAAGTAATGAGCACCCAAAAAACCAGATAGCTTATCGCTCCTTTAAAAATAAATTCTTCTGTCTGTAGTATAAAAAACAAGTTAGCCAACCAGGCAAAAACCAAAGCCACAACATATATTTTATTAACTTTCTTTGTAGAGGTAAAATACATTACTCCAATTAACGGAATTAGAAAAGGCTTAGAAAAGGCAAGCATCGTCCGGTCCTTTTCGTATTCTCCCAAAATGGTAAAAAAAGTCGCAAGAACATATAGAAATCCTAAAACCATATTTTGCCTGGTCATTTTAAACTCCATCATCTGGTTCTTTTAAGGATATAATATTGTGTGAGAAAAAAATAGGATAAGACCTGAGTGCTATTATTAACATAACTAAATATCTCTATTTCCAGAAAATCGTTTTTAAGAAGATAAAAGAGATCCGAAATTATAAAACATACCGCCGTTAAAAGCATAAAAGTCATGTATCGCGACGGATGAAAAATATAATTCAAAGATGAAATCACTCCAATGAAAAGCAGAATAATACCATAAAGCACTAACACCCACATGTTTTCTGTTTTAGCTTCAATTAAAATATCCAAAGAAGTTATGAGCAAATAAAGCAGAAAAAAAGCCGCTACCAATATCGAAAAGAACTGCATTCTGTTTAAAGATCTGAACCGATTGACGACCAAATCATCGATAATCCCTTTTAAAAAGAACAGATAAGCGATCAGAAAAGTGGTCACAATGGCAAGAAAGGCGTTTGGCAATTCAATCAGCACAATCATGTCTCCAATAAAAAACAAGGTAATAATCGCGGTATAACTCCAATCGAATTTTTCATGCTTCTCCTGCAGGTAATAGAAGAAAATTGCAGGAGCAATTATTGGTTTTGAAACCAGCATAAGTTCGCTATTATTCAGCACAACTCCCAGCATAAAAGCTAAGCCGGCAACGAAGTATAGAATTAAGGAATATTTGTTACTCATATGCGGCTTCTAAATTAGCATCTTCATTTCTGGTTATGAAAAACTTCACTATAAAATAAAAAGATATCGCCTGACACGAAACATTTATATTTATAAACACTTCCAGAGGCGCATAGTAATTATACAGCACATAAAATAAATCGCAAATCACAAGAGAAAAAATACCTACCAAAAGATAAAAGCTGGAAGAATTGTTTTTCAGGCTATAATAAGTAACTGCTTCCACTGCAAGCAATACCAAAGTTACTCCATAAACAACGAGCAAGCCATAATTTGAATCGGCAGCGCTGAAAACGAGCGTTAAAGCACCATACAGCAAGCTCAGTAAAAATAAAATAACGAGGCAGATGATCAGGATCGTGAAACCGGATATATGCGGATTTCTAATGTGGAGCAAATCTTTCGTTACATAAAAGCCCCAGATTAAATATGCAGCCAGATTCAGCGTTATTAAGGGAACAAGTATGTCTTCATATTCAATTAAGATCATCATGTCTCCTATGTAAAACAGCCAGATTATCAGAGAAGGCATTATGCCAACTTTCCCTTTGGTCGACTGCCAGTAATAAAAATAAATTGCCGGAGTAATCATAGGTTTGAACAGGAATGTGATGACAGTGTCCCAATGAAAGACAACTGACATAACATACACCATTGATGCAGCGAAGTAGAGTAGTAAGGCCGGTCGGTTTTTATCCATTTAGCATTTCCGTAAAATCATCTTCAGAGATAATTGGAATTTTCAACTGATTCGCTTTCTCGAGTTTGGCCGGTCCCATATTATCACCTGCAATCACGAAATGCGTTTTTGCAGAGATGGAACTGCCCACTTTTCCACCATTATCTTCTATAGCCTTTTTCAGATCGTCTCTGGAAAATTTCTCAAACACGCCTGAAACTACAAAAGTCTTTCCGGAAAGCAAATCAGAAACCTTGGTATCGCTTGCCGCGGAAAGAGTCAGTTGAACTCCATATTGTTTTAATCTGTCAATGATAAGCCTATTTTCCTGATTTTCAAAAAATTCTATGACACTTTGAGCGATTTTTTCGCCAATTTCGTCAACTAAAACCAAATCAATCAACGTAGCCGATGCGAGGGCATCAATATTTTTATAATGTTTGGCTAATTTCTTCGCAACAGTTTCCCCTACATATCGAATTCCCAAAGCATATAAAACGCGTTCGAACGGAATCTCTTTTGATTTCTCAATACCTTTTATAAGATTGTCTGCCGATTTTTCCGCCATTCGTTCCAATGGAATTACCTGCTCTTTTTTAAGTTCATATAAATCGGCATAATTGGTCACCAGTCCGTTGTTGAATAATAAAGCAACCGTTTCTCCTCCCAGACCTTCAATATCCATCGCTTTTCGTGAAATATAATGCTGAATTCTTCCGATGATTTGCGGCGGGCAACCATAGAAATTCGGGCAATAATGATTTGCTTCGCCTTCTTTTCTTTCCAACTCGGCATTGCATTCCGGGCAATGTGTAATGTACTGCGTAACTTCCGAATGCTGCGGACGTTTTTCCAGATCTACACCAACAATCTTCGGAATGATTTCTCCTCCTTTTTCCACAAAAACCTCATCGCCAACACGAATATCCAATTTCTGAATCTGATCGGCGTTATGAAGCGAAGCACGTTTTACCACGGTTCCAGCCAACTGAACAGGCTGAAGATTAGCAACAGGCGTTATCGCACCGGTCCTTCCTACCTGATAGGAAATCGAATTCAGGCGTGTGGATACCTGTTCGGTTTTAAATTTATAAGCAATTGCCCAACGCGGTGATTTTGCCGTATAGCCCAATTCCTGCTGTTGGTGTATGTTATTGATTTTCACTACAACACCATCCGTTTCATAAGGCATTTCGTGTCGGTGCTTGTCCCAATGATCAATGAAATCGAAAACTTCATTCATGTTTTTAGCCAAATGAGCTTGCGTCGGCACCTTGAATCCCCAATGACGGGCTTTTTCCAAACCTTCAAAATGAGTCTTAAAAGAGAGATTGTTTCCGATTATAGAATAAAGTAAGCAATCCAGCGGACGTTTCGCCACCAGGGAGCTGTCCTGTAATTTCAGACTGCCTGAAGCCGTATTTCTCGGATTTGCATAAGGTGTTTCCCCGATTTCAATCAGCTCCTGGTTCATTTTCTCAAATCCGGCAAACGGCAGGATGATTTCGCCGCGGATATCAAATTTCGGAGGAAAATCACCTTTTAACTGAATCGGGATTGCTTTTATGGTTTTTATATTATTGGTTACATCATCTCCCTGAAATCCGTCGCCACGGGTTAAAGCTCTTTTCAGCTTCCCGTTTTCATAGGAAATACTTATGGAAGCGCCGTCATATTTCAATTCGCAGGTATATTCCAGAGGAACATCGCCTAAGATTTTTTGGGCACGTTTTTCCCAATCAAGCAAATCCTCTTTAGAATATGAATTGTCCAGCGAGTACATTCTGAATTCGTGTGCAACGGTTTCGAAGTTTTTGGTGATAGACCCACCTACCCGCTCTGTTGGCGAATTCTCGTCGAAATATTCCGGATGCTTTGCTTCAAGCTCCTGAAGTTCTTTCAGTTTTATATCGAATTCATAGTCGGAAATCGTGGGATTATCTAAAGTGTAATAGTTATAATTGTGCTGATTGAGTTCGTCTCTTAGGGCTTGTATTCGCTGCAAAACATCCATAAAAAAGAAAAATTGGCTAGATTAGTTTGATGCAACTAATTTAAC
>NZ_CAMLMK010000133.1 GCF_946481155.1 uncultured Flavobacterium sp. | reverse complement strand
TTTTTATAATTAATTCGAAAGATCTGAATCTTCCAGTTTCTTATCTATAATTTTATTATTGTGTAACTGTACAGGATTTTTGGCTTTCTTCATTTTCAGGTTGAGGAATTCCACAAACAGTGAGAAGAAAATCGAGAAGTATAGGTAACCTTTTGGAATACTGTGTACCTCTTCGCCGCCAAAGAACGTAAAGTGTGCCAAATGCGAACCTTCCGCTAAAAGCATTACACCAATAAGTATTAAGAACGATAAACCAAGGATTTGAATCGTAGGGTGTTCGTTAACGAATTTGCTCACCGGTCCTGCAAAAATCATCATAATGGCAATTGAGATAACGATAGAAAGGATCATGATTCCTAAAGCGCCCTCATAGCCAAATCCACCTTCTGCAGGTTCCTTCATGCTGATTAAACCTACCGCGGTCAAAATACTGTCGAAAGAGAATACCAGGTTTAAAAGTGCGATTTGAATAATAGCATTGGATAGGGAATTACTTGCTTTTCCTTTCTCGCTGTCTTCTTCGCCTTCCAGTTTGTGGTGGATTTCGGAAACCGATTTGTATAAAAGAAACAAACCACCTCCGAAGATAATTAAACTTTGTCCGGTAACGCCAGCCTTAAAGAAATTCCAGTCGATGTGAAATAGGACGTCCTGAAGGCTCAGTACCCAGGTAATACCGAATAAAAGTACAACACGAAATGCCATGGCCAGTAAAAGTCCGATTCGGCGTGCTTTTGGCTGATCTTCTGCTTTTAATTTTCCGGAAACAATCGAAAGGAAAACGATATTGTCGATTCCAAGAATGATTTCAAGAAAAGTTAAGGTTAATAAAGCGATCCAAGCATCCGGGTTGAGTAAAAGTTCCATATTTATTTTTGTGTTTATATTCTGATGTTTTACGAAAGTTAGTCTATTTTTGTTACAGTGCCACGCTGTTTTTTTGTATCTCCAACGAAGGCATATTCAAAAGTATAGCCTTTCTCGTTGGTAGTCAGTATTTTCATGCCGATGGCTTTTTTCTCCTGTCTGTTTTTCGGATGGAGTTTTTGCAGTACAAATTCGCAGTCGTTTACCCATCGGACTGTCGCCGTATCGGTTTTTCCATCGAAAGTTTCTATCTGAAGATTTTCCGTGCGTTCAAAAACGGATTTGTGTTGCTGACCGTCGATTTCCTGTACGAATTCAAATTTACCGGTTTTGAAATCGGTGCAATTGCGTTCCTGGTTATAACAGGAAGCCAATAAAGCTAAAATTGGGAGCAGGTATATTTTTTTCATATTATTGTTTATCTCCATCGAATAAGCTTTTCATTATGGTCATAATGCCTTTGAACATCAACAGTATCGATCCGATGCAAAAGATAATTCCCAAACCCAGAATCGGAACATAAAAAGGATGGTCCTCATTTTTAAACGAGCTGTAAATTACCGTCGGACCCATAAACATAAGTGGCAATGCAAAAGCTAAATAGCGCACGCCTTTCATTAAAAGTAGCTTGTTTGTATGCATTTTAGAAAGTGATTCGAATACCATATCCATTGGCATTGGCAATGATATTCATATTAAAATCGGTGGCATCAGTTGAGGATTGCAGACCTTTGTTATAAAGTTCAACGCCTTCGCGGATTTTTTTATTCTTACCCGACAAAACCGGAATGGAAGCGACTATAGAAGCCACACCAACATAAGTAAAACCGGAAGGATATTGGACATCGGAAACCAATCCTTTAATTACATCACCAACAATTAAGGCTCCGCCAACACCTATTAGGGCACCACCAAGAGCTTCCTTACTTTTTCCTGCTTTAAACAACTTGTATGCTTCAGGATTAGAAGCCAGTAATTTTTTAGTTTCGTAAGATGAAATCTGTTTTCCTTCCTGATAGAATTTACCTCTTTCCATGGTGATTTTCTGTGCAGAAACTGCAGTCAGAAGGAATAGGCAAAGTAAAGTAAATAGGTTTTTCATAGTATTTCGAATTAATTATTTTTGAGATGAGTAGGAATCAACAGCTTTTCGAACGCTGCCGTGCGTTTCTAATAATATTTTAGCTTCTTCATAAGAAACAGGAATTTCTCCCATGATCATACGAACACCACGATCAATTAGTTTTACATTGCTCAATTGCATGTCGACCATTTTATTCCCTTTCACTTTTCCCAGCTGAATCATTGTGGCAGTGGAAATCATGTTCAGTACCAGTTTTTGGGCAGTCCCGGCTTTCATTCGCGAGCTACCGGTTACAAATTCAGGTCCTACAACTACATCGACAGGATAGTTGGAGGTTTGGGATAACGGACTTCCGGCGTTACAGGAAATACTTCCCGTTGGGATATTATTCTCATTGCATTTCTCCAAACCGCCAATAACATAAGGGGTTGTTCCGGAAGCAGCAATTCCAATAACAATATCTTTTTCAGTTATGTTCCATTCGGATAGGTCTTTCCAGGCTTGGTCTTTGTCGTCTTCAGCAAATTCCACAGCTTTACGGATAGCAGAATCACCACCGGCAATCAATCCGATCACTACATCGAAGGGTACACCAAAAGTAGGTGGGCATTCCGAAGCATCGACAATTCCTAAACGTCCTGAAGTACCGGCACCAATATAAAACAAGCGGCCACCATTTTTCATTTGCTCCACAACTTTTGAAACAAGCGTCTCTATTTGAGGTAACGCTTTTTCCACAGCAAGCGGAACGGTTTTGTCTTCATTGTTGATGTTGGTCAGCAAATCGTGTACCGACATTTTTTCCAGATGTTCGTATTTTGAGGATTGCTCTGTGGTTTTGGTAAATGACATTTTTTTAAATTGCTAAGTGGCTTAGGTTCAAAGTTACAAAGTTTTTGCTTACGGTTTATTGCATACCATTTTACATAAAATACGCCAATACAATACCCAATAGGATAGCCGATAATTTAGCCATATTGAATTTGTGTCCGTCGCTGGTTTCAAAAATAATTGTGGACGAAATATGAAATAAGATCCCTATAACAAAAGCGGTAATTTCAGCGTAATAATGCGTGATAAACGGCAATTTTTCCGAAACAACCGTTCCCAATGGCGTCATTACTGCGAACGTAAGCATAAACAATAAGATAGAAGATTTATTCAGGTGCGAGGTGCTGAAAAAAGTCGTCAGGATTATTGCGATAGGGAAGTGGTGTACTGCAATTCCCCATGCAAGATCAGGATGATGACTCACAGGCATTCCTTCCAATAAAGCATGTAAACATAAACTCAGGAACAATGACCATGGAATGTGGTGCATGGTATCATGTCCGTGTACGTGTCCGTGTTCCGCGCCTTGTGAAAAATACTCGAGTATAATCTGAAATATGATTCCGAACATGATAAAAAATCCGATGGTGCCATGCGTGTGGCCATCAGATTCAACGTGTATTGCTGATTCGTAGACAGTCGGTAACAGGTGACAAACCGTTAACGCCAATAAAAACGAACCGCTGAAAGCCAGCAGTAGTTTCAGGTTTTTTTTGCTTTTCGGACGCATGAAAGTTGCGATCAGATAACCGAAAATTACCGACAGTAAGGGCAGTAAGTACATCATATTATTTAAAAATCATTATCAGGCGTTCTGAATCGTTTTTATAGAATTTACGCAACTTGTAATCACCAAAAACATCCAAAAGGTAAATCCCGGCTTCTTCCATCATCTGTTCAAAATCGCTTAAAGTTAAGGCTTTTACTTTTTCCGTGAAATGGAATTTCTGATCGTTGTCTTCAAAATCAATTTCCTTGAAAATATGGTTGTCTTTTACATAGCGTTTGATATGGAAGTCGATGCCCTCCACAGTTTTTACTTCTTCCGGAACCAGATTATTGATTATATAATTTACATTCATAAAATCAATCACTGCAAAACCATATTCGTTAAGACTTTCGTGGATTGCTTTCAGCGCTGTCACATTATCATCATCACTTTCGAAATAACCAAAACTGGTAAACAGGTTAAAGATCGCATCAAACTTTTCCTCAAATGGCTCTCGCATATCGTGCACCTGAAAATGTAATTTTTCATTAGCGTATTTCGAAGCCGCTTCAATACTGTTTTTAGATAAATCGGCGCCCGTTACATCATATCCTAAAGTATTCAGATACATTGAGTGCCTTCCTTTTCCGCAGGCTAAATCAAGGATCTTTGCATCTTCAGGAAGGTTTAAATAATGGGTAAGGTTGTCCATGAAATGCTGGGCTTCGGCATAATCACGGTCTTTGTATAAAATATGGTAATAAGGAGTGTCGAACCACGAGGCAAACCAGTTTTCCGTTGATCGATTTTGTATATCTGACATGTATTCTTCTGTTGGAGGATAATTAATCTTGCAAATTTAATGTATTTTTGCCGATGTAATCCAATTCGGAAATTAGAATGTTGGGGATTACAATGAAAATATAGTATGGAACAGAATTTTAAGATGATCGCCAAGACGTTTTTTGGCTTCGAAGAAATATTAGCGAAAGAACTGCAGCAATTAGGCGCGCAAAATGTGGAAATGGGTACCCGAATGGTAAGTTTTGTCGGGGATAAAGGATTTATGTACAAAGCTAATTTAGCATTACGTTCGGCCTTAAAAATCCTGAAACCGATTTATTATTTCAGAGCACACAATGAACTTAGCCTGTACAAGGGCATTCAGGGAATTGACTGGTCGGAGTATTTGTCGGCACATCAATCGTTTGTGGTCGATGTTACTTTGCATTCGGAATATTTCAACCATTCACAGTTTGTGGCCTTGAAAACGAAAGATGCGATTGTGGACCAGTTCAGGGATAAATTCGGCAAACGTCCAAACATCGATAAAGATTTTCCTGATTTACGTATTAACGTGCATATCGATAAAGACCAATGTTCCGTTTCATTAGACAGTTCCGGCGATTCTTTGCACCACCGCGGATATAAAACAGCGACAAATATTGCACCGATAAATGAAGTTTTAGCAGCAGGAATGCTTTTGCTTTCCGGTTGGGACGGTCAGGGAGATTTTATAGATCCGATGTGCGGTTCCGGTACCATTTTAGCAGAAGCAGCGATGATAGCCTGCAATATTCCTGCGAACATCAACCGAAAAGAATTTGCTTTCGAGCGCTGGAAGGACTGGGATAATGATTTGTTCGACCAGATTATGAACTCATTACTGAAAAAAGTAAAAGAGTTTCATTATACGATAACTGGTTATGACAAAGCGCCTTCAGCAGTAATGAAAGCGAAAGACAATATCAAAAATGCCAATTTAGATGAATATGTAAAAATCCTGGAACGCAATTTCTTCGATACCGAAAAAGAAACGCGCGGACCGCTGCATATGGTTTTCAATCCGCCATACGGTGAGCGTCTGGACATCGAAATGGAACGTTTTTACAGAGAAATAGGGGATACGCTAAAGCAAAGTTATCCGGGAACAAATGCCTGGTTCATCACAGCGAATCTGGAAGCACTGAAATTCGTAGGCCTAAAGCCATCCAGAAAAATAAAGCTTTTCAACGGAAAACTGGAAGCGCGTTTCGTGAAATATGAGATGTATGAAGGCAGTAAGCGTGCGAAGTTTCAGAATAATGATTAAAAGGAAGGAGTCGCAGTCACAGTCGCACTTTTCCAACTTAATAATCCGTAATTTATAATTCATAACTCCAAGATATGACTTTAAGAACAAAATCACTGGTATATAATTTCATTGGCTTTGCCATATTGTTTATTATTATTCGCTTTTTAGCAGATGCTTTTACAAATCTTAGCGGACTTTGGTTGCCTATAACCTCTTTTGTTGTGGCTACTTTATTGGCACCGAAATTTCAGGCTGTAAAAACCAGTGAAGGCGAAAAACTGTTCATGAAATGGCTTTTTATAAAAGGAGTGAAGGAGATAAAATAACGTTCTCTTTAAAAAGGAAAATCCCAAATTCAGATGTAAATAAATGAATTTGGGATTTTTCTATTCTCTATATTCTGTTCTCTATTTCGTACTCTTATACAATGGAATAAAATAACTCAAGGTATAATTAAAGCCTACGCCAAATTTACCATCATAAGTACGATTGAATCCCGGAATGTACAGGTTGTCAAAATTATCCGGTTTTTTGTTGGATGTCAGATAGTTGATGCGAGCCGAAAAGCCCATGTAAAGGTTATTGAACAATTCCGCTTTAATCCCGCCGATAACTTCTATCCAAGTGGCATTCAATCCGCTGAATTTCTCTCCGGAAATTACCGTAGTCTGCCCATAATAGGGATTCGTATTGTAAATTGTATAGCTGTTCAATTCCTGTGAAAACGAACTGGCGCCAAA
>NZ_CAMLMK010000132.1 GCF_946481155.1 uncultured Flavobacterium sp. | reverse complement strand
GGAGTCCTTCTTCACCTCGTGGGTCTTGTTTTATATTATTTTTTGGAAAAAAATGGTAAAGAAAGACAATCCTGTGGGAGCGATGGTCCTTTTTTGGAACCTTTTCTTTACAGGCTCCGCGGAAGAATAGATAGAACGTTCCAATAGTTATCGGGAAGCCCAACCTGCCTTTTCGGCCCGGTCACGCCAAAATAGCAGATAAAAGATTGATTTGATTTTTTGTGCGGTTTAAGTTTTGATGAGGATATTCTGTTTTGTAATAGGTATCATTGTTTAAAAAATCAGTCATAAATCGTAACGCCTGGATATAGATAATTACCTGTGCACCATAATCCAGATTTTCTTTTTCGATAGCTGATAATTTATCGTTTAGATGGTATAGAAAACCTTTTTTAAGGGAATTACATATATCCTTATTAAATACATTATCGTTTGAAGGATCATCCTCTTTTTTGTTATTGGTATAAGAGCGAACCATATCACCATAATCATACAATAATGTGCCAATCATAAGTGTGTCTAAATCAATGACTCCGACAGTGTTTTTCTCTTCAAAATCAAATAATATGTTGCTTATTTTAGGATCGGCATGGATAATACGCATTGGCAATTGTGCTTCTTTTTGCAGGTTAATTAAATGATTGGGCAAATCGATTTTTTCGTTTAGGAATTCCAATTCTTTTTTTGCTACTGTTTTTCGTTCCTCCGAAGCAGTTCGCAGTGCTAGTTTATAATTGATTATTCGCGCTTCAAAATCTAAAAAATCTGGTATTGCGGCTTTAATTTTTGAAGTGTCGATCGTCCATAAATAGCTGTAAAATTCACTAAAAGTCTTTCCTGCTTCAAAGGCTTGGGATGGTAGTGAAATTGTATTGATGCATTTTGAATTTGGAATATAAGGCAGTAATCGCCACGGATAGCCTTCATTATCATAGCTTAAAAGGTGCCCGTTTTTATTTGGAATTGGTTCAAGTATTGCTTTAGGGTAATTTAAGCTTTTTAAATGCTGTGCAATTATGACCATGGTATTCATAATTACTTCAAAGTTTTTAAAAACAGTTTTGTTGATTCGCTGTAAAATATATCTTTCTGTAGTACTATTACCTTGGTTGCATTCGATTAAAAATGTTGTATTAATGTATCCTTCTTCGATGGGGTGAATAGTTACTGTAGTTTCGTCTAAATCAAAATAAGTCTCAAGAATAGTTTTAGTAGGTGTATTCATGGTTGAATTATTTCCAAAGTGATTGAGGGTATTTTCCTTCTGCGATCAATTGGGTTATTAATGTTACAACAGTTTTCTTATCTTCCGGATAGGTTACGCCAAACCATTTTTCGTCGGATATCATAACCTTGAGCTTTATTTTCCCCTGATGGATTAGCGTGTCTATTACTTCGGGGATATAAAATTCCCCGGTATTATTTTGATTGTAGTTTTTTAAAAATTCATGAAACTGATTTTCCAGATAATCGAAAAGCACTGGATGAAACGCCCAAAAGTTCATAGAAACCGGAGTATTTGGCTCCAAAATTTTATTCATATTATCTTCTTGATAAATAATTTTATTTTCTTTAGAAATAATATGAGTTTGTTCGGTTACTTTTTGGAGAAAATTATCTTTGTCGATCTGGCATATTCCTCTGGAAACGAATCCATTATCGCTTAGCGTCCTGGAAACCGGATAGGCTACCATTTTAAATGTTGTCGCGTTAATTTTTGATTCGCTAATAGCTTTATACATTTTTTTATAACCCAATCGTCCATAAAAATCATCGGCATTTATGACTATAAAAGGTTCTTGAATTACTTCTTTGGCCATTAAAATAGCATGACCGGTACCCCAGGGTTTTGTCCTTTTTTCTAATAGAGATTTAAATGCTGCAGGAACTTCTTTTGCTATTTCCTGATAAATGAAATGGATGGTGACGTTGTTTTTCTTTGCAATTTCAAGAAAATAGTTTTTCGTATCTTCTTCAAAAAAGCGATTGATTATAAAAACTACCTTCGAAATTCCAACAGAAATTGCATCATAAAGTGAATATTCCATGAGACTTTCCTTAGAAGGTCCGATGGAATCCAATTGTTTCTGTCCTTTATATCGGCTGCCCAATCCGCCAGCCAGGATAACTAAAGAAGAATTGTGTTTAGAGTTCTCCATCAAATCCAAAAACGGGTTTACGCGTTTTCCATTTTCCTTTTGTGAAATCCGGAATTTCCTGAACAGCGCTATTTTCAGCTATTGATTTTTCACTTAAGGGAGTTATGGCATACCACGTTGCTAAATCATAGACATCTAATGGAAATTCAATATTTCTTTTTATACATTCGATGAAAGTATTATCAACAAAAAAGTCCATACCGCCATGACCTGAGTTTTCGGCTTCTTTGGCATAACGCTTCCATAACGGATGATCATTATCGCTTAACCATTTTTCGGTGTTATCCCAACGATCGGATTTGTTCATTAATTTTTCGAAATAAATGAAACCTTGATTGTTGTCACCCCAACCAAAATCCTGCCATAAACCTTCAGTTCCCTGAACCCTGAATCCTAAATTATATGGGCGTTGTAAACTAGTGTCATGGGTAAGTAAAATGGTTTCGCCATTAGCACATTGAATTTGTGTGGTTACAATATCTCCTTGTTTGAATTCGACTTTTGCACTTGGGTGTTCTTCTCCTCCTTTGGGATGTTCAACGATATATTTGTGTAATCCTCGTGCCTTACTTGAAAATGATGATAAACGAAGCAAACGATTTCCGCGATTGACATCAAACATTACCGCTACGGGGCCTAATCCGTGGGTAGGGTAGAGCTCTCCATTTCGGTTGACGTAATGATCTGTTCTCCATTTGGCTTCGCTAAATCCTTTTTCTCCATATTCTACTCCAGAATTGTAAGCGGTTTCCCCGTCATTAAAAAGAACACCTCTTAAATCGTGTTCGTATCCGCCCTGACCATGAATCAGTTCGCCAAACATTCCTTTTCTCACCATATTTAAAACTGCCATGACATCGCGTCGATAGCATACATTTTCGAGCATCATAATCGGAACTTTTGTTTCTTCATAGGCTTTTACAAAATCCCAACAATCAGAAAGTTGTATGGCGCCACATACTTCCATGCCAACAATTTTCCCGGCTCTCATAGCATCAATTCCTTGTTCTTTATGCCATTCCCATGGAGAAGATATAATTACAGCATCAATGTTTTTATCTTTTAACAGATTTTTATAATCATGCTCACCGTTTGAATATTCTGTTGGAGCCGGCTTGTTATATTTTGCCACTAATTTTTGTGCAGAAGCAAGCATTCGTTTGTCAGGATCGGCAAATGCGATGATTTCCACATCATTTCTTTTCAACATTTCATGTAAATGGGCCTGGCCTCTATAACCAACGGCTATAAATCCTAATCGTACCTTTTTTGGACCTTCGGATGAAAAAGAGAATAATGAATTAGGTAAAATTAAAGCGCCAAATCCTGCGATTGATGTGGTTTTTAGAAAGTTTCTGCGGTTAATATCTGTACTCATAGATTAGTTTTATAATTGCGGAAAGTAATAAATATTTGGTTAGTAAAAAGATACTATTTTCGCATTTTCTTTGCTGAAATTGATGTTTTTTCGATATTATATTTGGGTCTTAATATAATAGTCGCAGGTACTATTCACAGGACAGATTTCGCATTTTGGATTGGTAGGCCGGCAGATTTCTCTTCCTAAAAATGAGAATGCCATTCCGATTTCGCCCCAGATTTCCTTTGGTAAAACCTGCATCAGTTGCTTCTCTACTTTATTGCCATCTTTGGATTCGGAGATTAATCCAATTCTTGGAGCAACTCTAATTACATGTAAATCAGCGATAATGCCTTCGGCAGGAACGTGGGCTTCGCGCATAATTACATTGGCAGATTTTCTTCCAATGCCTTTTAAAGCTACCAGACCTTCCATAGTCAATGGTATATTCTTGTCTTTTTTGAGTAATTGCGCGATTTCGATTATCCAGCTCGCCTTGGTACCAAAATTCCGAACTTTTGAAATATAAGGAATCAGTGCATCGGTGTTTGACACGGATAAGCTTTCCATATTGGGATAGACTTCAAAAAGGGCAGGAGCAATTTTATTGATGTTAGCATCAGAATCCTGAGCCGATAAAATCACCATAATCATCAGCTGGTAAATATTATTATACTCCAGCGGATGTTTTTTGCCTTTATATTTTTTAATCAGCGGCTTTAAATTTTCGGCCCAATCAACTTGATTTTCAAATAAACTCATGCTTTATTTTTTATGGAAATCTAAAGATAAGGAATTTACGCAATATCTGATGCCGGTTTTTGTCGGTCCGTCATCAAAAACATGGCCCAAATGTCCGCCACATTTCGCACAAAGGATTTCGGTACGCAGCATCCCGTGTGAGGTGTCTTTCATGTACTCGACTTTCCCGGGAATGGATTCGTCAAAGGAAGGCCAACCGCAGTGCGAGTTGAACTTTGCATTACTTTCAAACAATGGTTCGCCGCAGCCTCCACAGCAATAAGTTCCATTTTCGAAGTGCAGGTTGTATTCTCCCGAATGTGGATATTCAGTGCCTTTCTGACGAAGGATTCTGTATTTTTCCTCACCTAATGCTGCTTTCCACTCGGCTTCTGATTTTTCAACTGGATGTTTCATTTTTTAGAAGGAATAAATTTGATTGAGATTGAATTGGTGCAAAAACGTTTACCTGTTGTTTCTGCAGGGCCATCATCAAAGACATGTCCTAGATGCCCTCCGCATTCTGCACAGGTAACTTCTACGCGTTCCATGCCTAAAGTATTATCATCGTGATATTTTACAGATCCTTTTATGGCTTGGTCAAAAGAAGGCCAGCCGCATTCGGAATCAAATTTCGTATCGGAAGTAAATATTGGATTACCGCAAGCGGCGCAAACATACATTCCTTTTTCAAAATGTTTCCAGTATTCACCTGTGAAAGGTCTTTCCGTTCCTTTTTTACGTAATACTTCGTATTGTTCTGGAGTTAATTTGGCTTTCCATTCCTGCTCTGTCTTTGGGGTCGAAGCTGTTGATGCTTCATTTTGTTTTACCTGACTTGTACATGAAATGAAAAAACTCAACGTTGCAATTAAAACTAACTTTTTCATAATCTTACTGAATAAATGCTATAATTTTTTTAATGACATGATTGTCTCCTAATATTTTTCGATGTCCTAATCCTTTGGTAATTACAAGTTCTCCGTCAGATAAATGACTGTCGATGTGATGCGCAGCACTAACCGGAACATCTTCGTCGTTCTCGTCATGAATCACCAAAACAGGAATTGAAACATCCTTTGCTGCTATATACGCAGAATAACTGTCCATGGTTTCCCCGAGCGTGTTTTCAAATTCAGATTTCATTTGTTGTCCGATTTCCGGTTGTAAACCCAATTTGGAAACAAAATCATTCAAAATATCCTCAACTACATCGCCACTGCCTATTATCACTGCCTTTTTTACGTTTAGTCCGCGTTTAATTGAATTTAGTACCGTCATTCCTCCCAACGAATGTCCAATGGCGTAGTCAAATGGTCCATATTGCTTTTCAATTTGTAGTGCTGCGGCTATAAATTCTGTCATATTACTTGTTTTTCCTGGTGCTTTTCCGTGAGCAGGGGCATCGAAACTTACCGTAGCATAACCGATTTTTGATAACTCATCCGCGATTTTTACCAACTGGGTTCCGCGTCCGGACCATCCATGAATCAGCAGCACTTTTTTTGAAGAAGCACCATATTCATAGACCATAACTTTTTTAGTGATGGTATCAATACTAATCAATTCTTGTTTGCTATGATTGTCCATCTCAATTTCTCTCTTCGGAAGTTTATGTTTCATCGGGGTAGTGAACAATTTTATGGCAAATTTTGTGGCCAGTTTCGGAGAAAGTGTCTCAAGTACTTTGGCGGTATAAAGAATAATTTTCGGTATTTTGACTGTTTGTTGGTGTTTTGCTTTTGTCATCTTCTTGTAAAAAATATACTGCAAGTTACTGCATTAATAGCTGTTTCTGTAATAAAGAATTCTTAAAAATTGGTACCGTTTTTGCTTCCTAAAAATAACTGGATAATAATTTGTAACTTTATTAACGTTAAAAATGGGACAATTGCTTTAATTTTGTTTAATAAAAATCTTACATCATGAATATTAAAAGTCGTTTAATTTTAGCTGGGTTCTTAGCCTTGATCATTTCATGTGCTAAAAATCCTTTTACGGGAAAAAGCACAATGGCTTTAGTGTCAAACAGTGAAATATTTCCATCAGCATTTCAACAGTACAGTCAGTTTCTGGGTGAGAATAAAGTAATTAAAGGAACTACAGATGCACACAGAGTGGAATCAGTAGGGATGAAAATTAAGACTGCCTCTGAAAAATGGCTTAA
>NZ_CAMLMK010000131.1 GCF_946481155.1 uncultured Flavobacterium sp. | reverse complement strand
TTTACCCAAAAGTATTTCAGTACTTATCGAGAATTGTAGCTGAGCTTGATTTTGAAATCGTTATGGTAACCAATCAGGATGGCTTGGGTACAGATAGTTTTCCCGAAGAAACCTTTTGGCCGGCACAAAATTTCATTTTGAAGGCTTTCAAAAATGAAGGAATTGAATTTAAAGAAATTTTCATAGACCGAAGTTTCCCTGAAGATAACGCTCCCACACGAAAACCTAAAACCGGAATGCTGACAAAATACATTAATAATCCGGAATATGATCTGGAAAATTCTTTTGTCATAGGTGACCGTTTGACCGATGTTGAATTAGCTAAGAATCTGGTTTCCAAAGCAATATTTCTTAATTTCGATATCAATTTAGGCCGAAATGAAATAAGTTCCGAAATGGACGAACTGAACGCAGTAATTGCCCTGCAGACACTGGAATGGAAAACTATTTATGAGTTTTTGAAATTGCAAAGCAGAACGGCAAGCGTTCAAAGAAAAACAAATGAAACGGATATCGCCATTTCCCTAAATTTAGACGGTACCGGCAAAAGCAATATAAAAACCGGGCTGGCTTTTTTTGATCATATGCTGGACCAAATCGCACGCCATGGTCAAATGGATCTGGATGTCCTGGTAAAAGGTGATTTGGAAGTAGACGAGCATCACACGATTGAAGATACTGCGATTGCTTTAGGAGAAGCTTTTTCAAAAGCCTTAGGGAATAAATTAGGTATCGAACGCTACGGGTTTTGTCTTCCTATGGATGACTGTCTGGCGCAAGTGGCTATAGATTTTGGAGGAAGGAACTGGTTGGTTTGGGAAGCGGAATTCAAACGCGAAATGATCGGACAGATGCCTACGGAAATGTTCTTCCATTTCTTTAAATCCTTTACCGACGGAGCCAAAGCCAACCTGAACATAAAAGCAGAAGGTACTAACGAGCACCACAAGATTGAAGCTATTTTCAAAGCTTTCGCCAAAGCTATTAAAGCAGCAGTAAAACGGGATCCGGAAAAAATGATTTTGCCATCAACAAAAGGAACGCTATAATGAAAATTGCAATAATAGATTATGGTGCCGGAAATATTCAAAGCGTGTTGTTTGCTTTAGAACGAATAGGTTACAAAGGAGTAATAACCAATAACTGGAACGAAATAAAAACCGCTGATAAAGTGATTTTTCCCGGAGTAGGAGAGGCGGGAAGTGCCATGAAAAAACTAAAAGAAAGCGGTTTGGACGTGCTGATTCCAACGTTAAAGCAACCTGTTTTAGGTATCTGTCTCGGTATGCAGCTGCTGTGTAAATCATCAGAAGAAGGAAATACCAAAGGGTTAAACGTTTTCGATGTGCCGATCCTGAAATTTAGAAATTCCGTTAAAGTGCCGCACATGGGGTGGAATACAATTTATGACCTAAAATCCCCTTTGTTTAAGGATATTAAGGAAGAAGAATATCAGTATCTCGTACACAGTTTTTACGCGCCTTTGTGTAATGAAGCCATTGCTGCAACCAATTATGGGATTGAGTATGCTTCAGCATTACAAAAAGACAATTTCTACGGTGTACAATTTCACCCCGAAAAAAGCGGAAAAGCCGGCGAGCAAATTTTAAATAATTTTTTAAACATAAAGTCAGGTCTTTAAGACTTTAGGCTTTCAAACTTTACTAAAAAAAATGAGAATCATACCAGCCATAGACATCATCGACGGGAAATGCGTACGCCTTTCCAAAGGGAATTACGATACAAAAAAAATATACAATGAGAATCCGCTTGAAGTTGCTAAACAATTTGAAGCTCACGGTATTCAATATCTGCATTTAGTGGATTTGGACGGCGCAAAATCAAAAAGAATCGTCAATCATAAAATTCTGGAACAAATTGCTTCCAAAACGGCATTGCAGATTGATTTCGGAGGAGGAATACAATCGGATGACGATTTGCGAATTGCATTCGAATATGGCGCCAATCAAATAACCGGAGGAAGTATTGCAGTAAAAAATCCAACACTATTTCAGGAGTGGATTTTCAATTATGGTCCGGACAAAATCATTCTTGGTGCCGATGCAAATAACAGGAAAATAGCCATTTCAGGTTGGCAGGAAGAAAGTTCGGAAGCATTAATTCCGTTCATTCAGAACTATCAAAGCAAAGGGATCGAATATGTTATCTGTACAGATATCTCTAAAGACGGTATGCTCGAAGGCCCTGGTTTTGAGTTGTATAAAGAAATTATGGATGCGACTTCGGGTTTGAAATTAATTGCTTCCGGAGGAATTTCAACTTTTGATGAATTGCCAAAATTATACGAATTAGGCTGCGAAGGGACAATTATCGGAAAAGCCATTTATGAAGGCCGAATCACCCTGAAACAGTTAGAACAATTTATTTTAGAAAGATGTTAACCAAAAGAATAATTCCCTGTCTTGACATTAAGAACGGAAGAACCGTAAAAGGGGTCAATTTTGTAGCTTTAAAAGACGCGGGAGATCCTGCAGAATTAGCAAAAAAATATGCTGAAACAGGAGCAGATGAGCTGATTTTGCTTGATATCTCAGCTACGGAAGAAAGAAGAAAAACATTAATCCCATTAGTAAAGGAAGTAGCAAAAGCCATCAACATTCCTTTTACTGTCGGCGGCGGAATTGCAAGTGTTGAAGATGTACGCTCGCTGCTTCAAAATGGCGCGGATAAAATTTCAATCAATTCCTCCGCAGTTAAAAATCCGCAGTTGGTCTCCGATTTAGCAAAGGAATTTGGCAGTCAGTGTATTGTCGTCGCTATTGATGCTAAAATCATTGACGGACAATGGAAAGTGCATTTAGTGGGAGGGAAAATTGCCACTGATTTAGGCCTTTTTTACTGGGCTACTGAGGCTGAGAAACTCGGTGCCGGGGAAATCCTATTTACCTCAATGGATCATGATGGTACTAAAAACGGTTTCGCCAATGAGGCCTTAAAAAGACTGTCTGAAACTGTAAATATCCCAATAATTGCCAGTGGCGGAGCAGGAACAATACAACATTTTTCGGATGCTTTCATTCATGGAAAAGCGGATGCAGCGTTGGCTGCCAGCGTATTTCATTTTCAGGAAATTGAAATCCAGGAACTCAAAAAAGAACTTAAAAAAAACAACATTGCCATACGATTATAAATTATGAAAATTGATTTTAGTAAAAATACAGACGGTTTAATTCCAGCGATTATACAAGATGCGAAAACCCAAAGCGTGCTTATGCTCGGTTATATGAATGAAGAATCACTGAACAAGACTTTAGCGACGGGAAGAGTGACTTTCTTCAGTAGGAGTAAGAACCGGTTATGGACAAAAGGTGAGGAGAGTGGCAACTTTTTAGGAATGGTTTCAATTAAAGAAGATTGCGATAAGGATACACTGCTGATAAAAGCCAATCCGTTGGGACCTACGTGTCACACTGGAGCGGATACCTGTTGGCAGGAGAAAAATATACAAAATTTCGGATTTATCACGAAGCTGGAGGAAACAATTAAAGAACGTAAAGAAAATACCTCCAGAGAAAACAGTTATGTAGCCTCTCTATTTGCTAAAGGAATCAATAAAATTGCCCAGAAAGTAGGGGAAGAGGCAGTAGAAGTTGTAATTGAAGCCAAAGACAATAACGATGTATTATTTTTAAACGAGAGCGCCGATTTATTGTTTCACTACCTGATTTTATTACAGGCAAAAGGCTTTCAATTGAATGATGTCATTCAGGTGCTGCAGGAACGGGAAAAATAATTTTGGCAGAATCAAAATATTCGTACTTTTAAAATAAAAAATATGATTTCAAAAGCCGAATTGGATTTCCTGTCCGAATTACAGCAAAACAATAACCGTGAATGGTTTACAGAAAATAAAAAACGTTTCGAAAAGCATCAGAAAGCTATTAAAACTTTCTTTCAGGAAATCAATGACGACTTTGGAAAACAGGACAGCATCGAAAAAATGCAAATTCATCGTATTTACCGCGACATCCGATTTTCAAAAGATAAAACGCCTTATAAAAATAATTTCAGTGTAAGTTTCGACCGGACAAAACCATATCTCAGAGGCGGTTATTATTTACACTTACAACCGGGAGCAAGTTTTGTCGGCGGTGGATTTTGGGAACCAAATGCGGAAGATTTAAACCGGATTCGTAAAGAGTTTGAAATGGATGATGAAGAAATCAGAGCAATTCTGGCAGATAAAAACTTTATCAGGACTTTCGGTACCTTACAGGGCGAAGAATTAAAAACAGCCCCCAAAGGATTCGACAAAACACATCCGGCCATAGATTTAATCCGTAAAAAGCAGTTTTTGGTTTCAAGACCATTTACCGATAAAGAAGTAACCGATCCAAACTTCAAAACGCAAGTCCTGACCACTTTTCAGGCCATGCGTCCTTTCTTCGATTATATGAGCGAAGTGCTGGGAACCAACCTGAATGGCGAGGCAATCTA
This sequence comes from uncultured Flavobacterium sp., assembly GCF_946481155.1. The sequence goes on along the minus strand of NZ_CAMLMK010000131.1, from coordinate 1,971 downwards.
CTAAACAGAAAGAGAAGCATTTGCTTCTCTTTTTTTATTTATTCCATTTCTAAAATCTGAACCTGGTTTTTCAGACGCTCGATGAGCATGTTCATCATTCGCTTGTTGATATTGGACGAGTTTTTAATGTACTCTTTGTATTCCTCAACAGTAAAAAGCCCGATGATTATTCCTTTTAAGGAGTTTCGGAATTTAATGTCCCGCTGGATTACGTTTTCAATATAAGCCATCTTTTTTTCCGGGGTCAATGTAAAGAAGACATTTTTCTGCTTGATAACATAATTCAAAAATACTTCGATAAAGAGCTCATTCTGCAAAACCAATATTGGCCGTAAGGTACGATTCTGAAAAATTTCTTCAGCACTCGATTGTTCGGTAATCGTTCCAAGAGGTTCACCTCTCAAATCAATAAGAAAAGTGTCGCGATTTTCCATGGTTTTTCTTTTAAAGTTACGAAATAAGAAATTCAATTATTTACTGCAAATAAAAAAGTTATTAGTAGCTTTATGTTGAAAAACTATTTTATGAGAACGTCTAACATATTTGTTACGGTTGATGCCGTGATCCTGAAAAAAAGGGAGGAATATCTGCTCCTTTTAATCAAACGAAAAAACGAACCTTATAAAGATCATTGGGCTCTAACGGGTGGATTTGTCGATGAAAATGAAGATTTAAAAGACGCTGCCATCCGCGAACTGGAAGAAGAAACGCGAATTAAAACTACTGATTTAAAACAAATTGGCGCTTTTGGGACGCCATTTCGTGATCCACGGGGACATACGGTTGCTGTTGCTTATTTCGGAATTGTCCCGGAAAATACCATAGCTGTAGCGGATGATGACGCAGCTGAAACTGGCTGGTTCCCTTTAAAAGATTTACCGAAATTGGCTTTTGATCATTTAGATATTGTAAATTTGGCCTTACAAAAGTTTGAAATATGAATTACCAAACCAGAAAATGGGTCAGACCCGAAGATTTAAATGCCAATGGAACCTTATTCGGAGGAAAATTACTTTCGTGGATTGACGATGAAGCAGCACTTTATTCGATTATCATTTTAAAGAATAACCGGATTGTGACTAAATTCATGTCGGAGATCAATTTTATGAGCTCGGCACGACAAGGCGATATTATTGAGATTGGGCTTTATGTTGTGAAATTCGGAAAAACGTCCATTACCATGAAATGCGAAGTACGTAATGTGATGACAAAAGCCGTTATCATTACTGTGGAAGCCATTACGATGGTAAATCTGGACAGCTTTGGTCAGCCGGCCATTCATGGTAAAACCAGCGAAGAAGAGTAATCAATATCAACACCGGAACAGAAAAATATTTTTTACCTTAATCCGTGAATTCGTGGCTGATAAATCTTAAAAACTACGAATTCACGAATTTTTAAACTTGTTTTGAAAAAAAACTATAGTTAATATTCAATTTTGATGGCTCCGGCCTCGTTGATTTCCATATCAAAATACCGCACAGATGCTAAGATATGGTCGAAAATATCGGCCATAATGTGTTCGAATTCCACTAATCGCTTGTCGGTTACGAAGGCGTAAATCTCCAATGGCATTCCGTTTTGGGTAGGCTGCAGTTGACGACACATGAAAAGCATGTCTTTGTTAATTCCAGGATGGCTTGCGATGTATTGGTCAATGTATTTTCGGAAAACTCCGAAATTGGTCAGATTTCTTCCGTTGATTAGCACTGATTTGTCAATATAATTCGTCTTATTGAATTTATCAATATCAAGCTGACGGTGCGTCAGATAAGGTGCAATCAATTCAATTTTCTTCAGGTTTTCAATCTCATCATCATTTAAAAACCGGATGCTGCTGGATTTCAGCAATATCGAGCGCTTCATGCGTCTTCCATCAGAATCAAGCATTCCGCGCCAGTTTTTAAAGGAATCGGAAATCAGGAAATAGGTCGGAATCGTGGTAATCGTGTTATCGAAATTCTGCACTTT
>NZ_CAMLMK010000130.1 GCF_946481155.1 uncultured Flavobacterium sp. | reverse complement strand
TTTAAAACCAAAATAGATAAAAAGGCTTGTCAATCACGACAAGCCTTTTTTTATTGCCAAAACCGAAAAACAACACAACCATGAGAAAATATACACTACATACCAGCTACAAACAAATTCTCGCCGACACCATTACACCGGTTAGTATTTACTTAAAGATCCGCGATAAATTTCCTAACAGTCTTCTACTGGAAAGCAGTGATTACCATGCTAATAACAATAGTTTCTCTTACATCTGCTGTAATCCGATAGCCAGTATAAAAGTGGAGAACGGATTGATTACTAAAACATTTCCGGACGGAACATCAGAGCAGGTAACAATCAAAGACAACAAAAGCGTAACGGAAAATATTCAGGAATTTGCTTCCCAATTTGAGTCGGAGAACAATGAATTTAAATTCATCAACAACGGTTTGTTTGGTTATATTGCTTATGATGCCGTTCGCTATTTTGAAAAAGTAAGCATTGAAAAAAAGGCTTCCGATTTGCAGATTCCGGATATCTTTTATGCTGTTTATCAAAACATTATCGCCATTAACCATTTCAAAAACGAAGCTTATATATTCTGCCACAGCACAGACAATCAAAACAATATTCCCGAAATTGAGCAGCTGATCCAATCCAAAAACTTTGCTTCCTATACATTTACCAAAGAAGGAAATTCGGTTTCCAATTTATCCGACGCTGATTTCAAATCCAATGTCGCTTTAGCAAAAAAACACTGCTTCCGTGGCGATGTCTTCCAATTGGTTTTATCCCGAAGATTTACTCAAGGATTTAAAGGGGATGAATTCAATGTCTACCGGGCTTTGCGAAGCATCAACCCTTCTCCCTACCTTTTCTTTTTCGATTACGGAAATTTTAAAATCATGGGCTCTTCACCTGAAGCACAACTGGTAATTTCAAACCGAAAAGCTGAAATTCATCCCATCGCAGGCACCTTCAGGCGCACAGGAAACGACGAACAGGATGCAATTTTAGCAAAACAGTTAACCGAAGATCCAAAGGAAAACAGCGAGCATGTCATGTTGGTAGATTTAGCCAGAAACGATTTAAGCAGAAACGGGCATAATGTTGAAGTTGAAAAATACCGTGAAGTGCAGTTTTTCTCCCATGTAATTCATTTGGTTTCCAAAGTTAGCGGAGAAATGCATGAAAATGCTTCCACAATGCAGGTTGTAGCGAATACGTTTCCTGCCGGGACATTATCAGGCGCTCCTAAACACAAGGCAATGCAGCTGATTGAAACTATTGAAAACACTAACCGAAATTTCTACGGTGGCGCCATTGGATTTATGGATTTTGATGGTAATTTTAACCATGCCATTATGATTCGGACCTTCCTGAGTAAGAACCACCAATTGCATTATCAGGCAGGTGCCGGAATTGTAGCAGGATCCTGCGAAGAAAATGAAATGCAGGAAGTGTATAACAAATTAGGTGCGCTTAACAAGGCGTTGGATTTAGCAGAAAAAATATAGTTTTCAGTCGCAGTCACAGTTCACAGAAAAACAAAACTTAGCAACTTAAAAAAATGAAAAAGATAGCAGTCATAGACAATTACGATAGTTTCACTTATAATTTGGTTCATTATCTGGAAGACCTGAATTGCAAGGTAACCGTTTTCCGCAACGATGAATTCTATATTGATGAACTTAAGCACTTCGACAAAATCCTTCTTTCGCCTGGACCGGGAATTCCTGACGAAGCCGGATTATTAAAGGAAGTCATCAAAACGTATGCTTCGACAAAAAGCATCCTCGGCGTCTGTCTTGGCCAGCAGGCAATCGGGGAAGTTTTCGGCGGAAGCCTTACTAATCTTGAGAAAGTCTATCACGGCGTGGCGACTAAAGTCAGGATCACGGTTCCCGATGAAATTCTTTTTAAAGGTTTGGATGAGGAAATTGAAGTCGGACGCTATCATTCCTGGGTAGTGAACACCAACGACTTTCCCGACGTTCTGGAGATAACGTCAGTGGATGACAATGGCGAAATCATGTCGCTCCGCCACAAGATTTATGATGTCCGGGGTGTACAATACCATCCGGAAAGCGTTCTTACTCCTCACGGGAAAAAAATCCTTGATAATTGGGTAAATGCAAGTGATAAGTAAAAAGTGAAAAGAGAAAAGTTCCTCAAAAATAAAAGACGCGTTCTTCCTATAAAATAATCTAAACAAAATATATAATCTGATTAGGATTCATAAGGCTTATCCCTTGTGCCTAATCCCTATTGCCTAAAATTATGAAAACAATATTAAACCGACTCATCCAACACGAAACGTTATCGAAAGAAGAGTCAAAAAACGTCCTGGTAAATATTTCACACGGAATGTACAATCCTGCTCAAATAGCCAGTTTTCTTACGGTCTATATGATGCGAAGCATTACGATTGAAGAATTGGCAGGATTCCGCGAAGCATTATTGGAACTTTGTATTCCGATTAACCTAAAAGACTATAACACCATCGATTTATGTGGAACGGGCGGAGATGGAAAGAACACGTTCAACATTTCAACTTTAGCTTCATTTGTTACGGCCGGAGCTGGAATTCATGTTGCTAAACACGGGAATTATGGTGTTTCTTCGATTTCGGGATCCAGCAATGTAATGGAAACTTTGGGTGTAAAATTCAGCAATGAAAATGATTTCCTGAAAAAATGCATTGACGAAGCCGGAATCTGTATTTTACACGCGCCACTCTTCCATCCTGCCATGAAAAATGTGGCACCTATCCGAAAAGAACTAGCTGTAAAAACATTCTTTAATATGTTGGGACCGATGGTGAATCCGAGTTTCCCAAAACATCAATTAGTTGGCGTTTTCAGTCTGGAATTAGCGCGAATGTATGCCTATCTGTATCAGAATACCGAAACGAATTTTACTATTCTGCACAGCCTGGAAGGTTATGATGAAATTTCGCTGACAGGGAACACCAAAATCATCTCCAAAAACTTCGAGCAGATCATCAAACCTGAAGACTTTCAATTGTCAAAACTCAACGAAACAGACATTCAGGGCGGAATAACCGTTGAAAAATCAGCAGAACTATTCCTCGACATTTTATCTGGAAAAGGATCGGAAGCACAGAATAACGTTGTCTGTGCTAATGCAGGAATGGCAATTGCAACGGTAAAAAATCTATCTCCATTGGAAGGGTTTGAATTGGCAAAAGAAAGTCTGCTCAGCGGAAAAGCTCTTCAAACACTGAAAAAACTTCAAAGCTTGAGCAACTCATAATTCATAACTTATAATTCATAACTCTAATGACCATTTTAGATCAAATCATAACAGATAAAAAACGGGAAGTCGAATTAAAAAAGCAACTGATTCCATCGTCACAACTGGAAAATTCGGTCTTGTTTGGAGCGCGTACTTATTCTCTAAGCAAAAATTTGCGCAACAATATCACAGGTATAATTGCCGAACACAAACGCCGTTCACCTTCAAAATCAGTCATTAGCAATGATTTTTCTGTAGAAGAAGTAGTTCTTGGGTATCAAAATGCCGGAGTTTCAGGAATTTCGGTTTTGACCGATGGAAAGTATTTTGGAGGTTCTTTAGATGATTTGCTGATGGCAAAAGCTTCTGTGAATGTGCCGCTTTTACGAAAGGAATTCATAATCGACGAATACCAGATTTTGGAAGCCAAGGCCCACGGGGCAGACGTAATCCTTTTAATAGCAGCCGTTTTATCACGTACAGCAATTAAGGAGCTATCCGAATTTGCCCATTCCCTCGGATTGGAAGTGCTATTGGAAATTCATAATCGCGAAGAATTGGACAAATCAATTATGCCGAGTCTAGACATGATTGGCGTAAACAATCGCAACCTGAAAACTTTCGAAGTGAGCCTGGATTTCAGTAAAACACTAGCCCAGCATATTCCCGATGAATTTGTAAAAGTTTCCGAAAGCGGCATCAGTTCAATAGAAGCCATTAGAGAACTACAGCCTTTTGGATATCAGGGATTCTTGATAGGTGAAAATTTTATGAAAACTGATAATCCGGGAAAAGCTGCAGCATCATTTATCAACTCCTTATTAGTAAAGTCATGAAGCTGAAAATATGTGGGATGAAATACTCCGAAAACATACAGGACGTAGCACAATTACAACCTGATTATCTGGGATTTATATTTTATGAAAAATCGCCGCGCTTTTTTAAAGGAGAAATTCCAATACTTCCCAAATCTACACAAAAAGTAGGCGTTTTTGTAGATGCTTATTTAGATGATATTCTGAACAAAATAAACCGATTCAATTTACAAATCGTTCAGTTACATGGTAATGAAACACCGGAATTTTGCAAATTGTTCCAACACATGGATATTGAAATCATTAAAGTCTTTTCAGTCGATGACAATTTTAATTTTGAAACCATTACACCTTATGAAAGCGTCTGCGATTACTTTCTGTTTGATACTAAAGGAGAAAAACCTGGTGGCAATGGGAAAACATTCAATTGGCAGTTATTAGAAAACTATGTCTCAAAAAAACCAATATTCTTAAGCGGCGGTATTGGTTTAGCGGAAATTCAGAAGATCAAAGAAATGAATTTGCCCATTTATGCAATTGACATCAACAGCAAATTTGAAACTGAGCCCGGACTAAAAAACATTGAACTTTTAAAAAACATACAACTATGAAATATAACGTAAACGAGAACGGATTCTACGGCGAATTTGGAGGGGCATTCATACCGGAAATGTTGTATCCGAATGTGGAAGAATTGCGCCAAAACTATCTCAATTATATAAACGAACCCGAATTCCAGAAGGAATTTCAGGACTTGCTGAAAGATTATGTGGGCCGGCCAACCCCACTTTATTTTGCAGCACGCTTATCCGAAAAATACAATGCTAAAATCTATCTGAAAAGAGAAGATTTATGCCATACCGGCGCGCACAAGATCAACAATACGATTGGGCAGATTTTATTAGCAAAACGATTAGGCAAAACCCGCATCATTGCTGAAACCGGAGCTGGCCAGCACGGAGTGGCAACGGCAACCGTATGTGCTTTAATGGGATTAGAATGCATTGTTTACATGGGTGAAATCGATATCCAGCGCCAGGCTCCAAATGTTGCGCGAATGAAAATGCTCGGTGCCGAAGTCCGTCCCGCTACATCAGGGTCGAAAACCTTAAAAGATACCACAAACGAGGCAATTCGGGACTGGATCAATAATCCGATTGATACTTATTACATTATTGGTTCTGTAGTCGGACCTCATCCCTATCCCGATATGGTGGCGCGTTTTCAGAGTGTAATCTCGAAAGAAATTAAACAGCAACTATTCGAAAAAGAAGGAAAAGAAAATCCGGATTATGTAATCGCCTGTGTTGGTGGCGGAAGTAATGCGGCCGGCGCTTTCTATCATTATCTCGACTCCGAAGATGTAAACCTTATCGCTGTAGAAGCGGCCGGAAAAGGTATTGATTCCGGTGAAAGTGCAGCCACTTCTATTTTGGGAAAAATAGGGATTATTCACGGAAGCAAGACGCTTTTGATGCAATCGGAAGACGGACAAATTACGGAGCCGTATTCTATTTCAGCAGGCTTGGATTATCCGGGTATTGGTCCGTTTCACGCGCATCTTTTCGAGTCACAAAGAGCTGAATTCATGGCAATTACTGATGATGAAGCTATGGAAGCCGGCATCGAACTATGCAAAACCGAGGGAATCATCCCTGCAATTGAAAGTTCACATGCTTTATCAGTTTTAAGCCAGAAAAAATTCAACCAAAACGATATTATTGTAATCAATCTTTCCGGTCGCGGTGACAAGGATTTGAATACTTACATTAACTATTTTAATTTTTAATTAACCGCAAGGAGCGCAATGTTTTTCGAAGAGTACGCTAAATTTTTTTGTGTTCGTTGCGTAAATTTTAGCGAGCCTTGCGGTAAAAAATAAAAACATGAATCGAATAAACAACAAACTAAAAGAAGATAAAAAAATACTTTCCATCTATTTCACGGCAGGATTTCCTAACTTAAACGACACTGTTGTCATCATTCAGGAACTCGAGAAAAGCGGTGTGGATATGATTGAAATCGGACTGCCTTTTAGCGATCCTTTAGCAGATGGTCCAACCATTCAGGAAAGCTCCACTATTGCACTGGAAAACGGAATGACCACAAAACTGCTTTTTGAACAGCTGAAAGACATTCGGAAAACAGTCAAAATACCACTACTGATTATGGGTTATTTCAATCCGATTCTACAGTTTGGAGTGGAAGAATTTTGTAAAAAATGTGCCGAAACAGGTATTGACGGATTGATTATTCCGGACCTTCCAATAGCTGTTTTCGAACAGGAATTCCAATCAGTTTTTGAGCAGTATAACCTGAAAAATATCTTTCTGTTTACTCCTCAAACTTCAGAGGAACGCATCCGTAAAATTGACCACCTATCCGATAGTTTTATCTACATGGTAAGTAGTTCCAGCACAACAGGAAGCCAGGATTCCTTCGGAGAAATTCAAAAAGACTACTTTGAAAGAATTGCTGAAATGGATTTAAAAAACCCGCAGATTACTGGTTTTGGAATCTCAAACAAGGAAACATTTACAGAAGCCGTTAAACATCAAAAAGGGGCGATTATAGGAAGCACATTTATTAAGTTCCTTAGAAGGAATCCTGTTTCAGAGATTGGGAAATTTATT
>NZ_CAMLMK010000129.1 GCF_946481155.1 uncultured Flavobacterium sp. | reverse complement strand
TTGTTAAAAGAAACAATTTTAATTTTGTTTTCCCAATATCAATTCCTTGATCTTTACATTGTTGTTCAACCCCTCTAAAATATCTTTCCGAATATTCATTTCTGAATGGGAAAGATACCAGATGACGGGATTTGCACCCGAGGCGTAGCCGAACTGACGAAGTAATCTGTGTCAACAATATAAAACTAAAAAAACCACAACAAAAATTGTTGTGGCTTTCAAATCATCGAGACTATCTGACTTTCTTACTTTGTAGATTCTTACGCTTGGGTTTTCACCCATGCTTTTGAATCTAAATCTAATTGAGAATATCCTTTACTCCAGTCGTCAGTTATTAAAATTTCTATTCCTTCTTTTAAATTGTCAGAAATTTTAAATATATGATCGCCAAACATATAAACTTTCCCATCACTATCGGACGCAATTCTATAACCATCAGGATATGTAAAAGCAAAAGGAAAAACATCTTTTCCAATTACACTTTTGTAATAAACATAATCTTCATCAACATTATCCTCGAATTCAAAAGATGCATAATCAGGAGTTATTGATATTCTATTAGTTACTTCCGAATCATTAGAGTTTATATCTTCGACCGTCAAATCTCCAAATTCAAATAAAAAATCTTTTAAGAATTTGGGGAAATCATGAAATTTGAAAATCTCTTGATTCTCGTACACATCGCTAACATTTCTATTTGGATTCCATCCTGCTTTTTTAAATTGTTGTTGAACTTTTTCTGAAAATTTCATAGTATTTTATTTTTTATTGTATTTCCTTAATGTTAAAATGCTTTAATAATGGATTACAAGATTTACAAGCTTCCTTTGGTTTACCATGTTGAACTGCCTTAAAACTCGAACTCTTGATTGACATGGCTTTACTTACAACACCCTCAAATTCTTTTCGTGCTTGCTTAATTTTCATCTTTCCTTTTGGATCGATTTCCCATAACCATTTTGAGATAGCGGCAGGTTCAGCGCATTTTCCATGTTGTGGCCTCATCCGGAGTTTTATGTCACTTGTTTTTTCTAACCATTCTTTAACTAAAGGATGAAAGCCCTCAGGCAAATCACCACTTTTTAAGCCAGATTTATTAGAATAAGCTAAAATGCGTTTACCTTTCCTTTCCAAAATTGCAACGACTGCAGGTCTTTCATTTTTGGCATAGGCCATTGCGTTATCCGCATATTTTTTAAGAATAATTTCCGCCTCATCACTCAATCTAAACAACTCATCTAACATCTTCCCTTCTCCTTGAGCAACATCATCAGCCTTGCTTCTGAATAAATTCTCCAAAAATTGTTTAAATCCTTTCCAACCTCTGACACAAGCTTGAGCGAATTTAATAATTAAAATCCTAAAAAGCCGTAAAATATCTACAATTCCCAGAGTCGCGGTGGAAATCACTTCGCGTGCTATCAGACGTAAAAAGGCATAGGATTTTTCGGCAGCATTTGCGGCTTCAGCAGCAATTGATCCTCCCATTGTTAAAAACGTCAATATCACCCCAATGACGACTTCAAAAATGAAAGAACCTGCAAAATAAGCATAGTCATATCGGGTTAAGCCGTTTAACTTTTTCCCAAACACGCTCAGCGTATTTTTTAGCTTTTCAAGACTAAAATCAGCATAAAGATTGATTACGCCAGATGTAAAATCGCCTATTTTATCGCAAACCAAATCTAACAAATCTTCCGCAAATTCTAGCTTAGATTGAATGCTTTTGTAAAGTTCTCCTGTCAATTTTTTATCCCCATTGGACTTAAGAACCCAACCTACAAGACTTATTATCGTTTGAACAGTACTCACCAAACCATTAAAAAAACCTATTAATACTGCGTTATACAGAAAGAAAGCTTCTGAAGTGAAATCGCTAATATTCTCAAATATATTTTTAAATAATTCGACAACCGTTCTGATGGTTGAGTAAATTTTCTTTAAAAAAACTACCCAAGGCTCTGGAAGCGTTCCTTTAACGAGATTTTTAATTTGAGACAAGGCATTGTCGACACCGTTTTCAAGAAAACTTTTTAGAGCACCTGGCAACAATGCTCCCATAACTTTCTGTCCGGCATCTAATATTTCCTCAATACCGTTGAATTCATTGTGGTTATTGTTAGGTGTATAGGCAGCCTTGCTAAATTTTATTTCTTCTAGCCATTTATTAACAGTATCTATTACAGTAGATATGCCGTTATTATACCAACTGTAAATATCTTTAATTGCAATACTGGTACTACTGGTACTGTGAAGTTCTAACTGAATTAACTGCTTAATTTTTTCGGCGGTCAAAATTTCTTTATCAGTATATGCCCCATATTTTCGATTAAAATTTTCGCATATTTCCTTGATTAAATCACCAAATGTAGTCACACCCCTTGCGGAATTCACATCTTTGGTATTTAATTTGGAATTGATAGAAATTTTCGCATTATTGTTAAGTCTGTTTAAAAGCTCCCTTGCCTTACTTCCAAATTTTACAAGAATAAAAGTCCCAAATAAATTCGAATGCTCTTGCGATGTTTTCTCGCAAAAGAACATTATTTCCCTGTCACCAAGTTTTGCACTACTATAACTTTCGTAAGCTTTTATTCCACTATCAAACAATTTCAAATCAACCATATAGCTGAAATCATCTTCAAAAACAGAAGCACCGTTATTTGTCAGTACAGAATCCCCATTCGGTGGCCGTTCGGCTTCACTAAAAGGGCTTCTGAAATTATTTTTTTCAGAAAACAAACTCCCCAACAATCCCGAATCCTGTTCGTCGTTAAAGACAACAGGCATTCCGTTATATGTACTCATAAAATTTCTTTTTTAAAGAAACCCTGCTTTTTACGGCAGAGTTTCGGGTTATACATTCCTGATTACGATTCAGACTCTTCTTCACCGCCGCCAATTGGAGGGGTTTCATCACCTTCTTCAGTATTGTCAACTCCCTGAAGTTTCACGTCGTCGTATTTCTTGAAAGGGTTGGTCGATACCTGTTTGCCATTTTCATCCAGTACCGGCTCGCCGTCAGAGTCAAAAAGCTTGTAGTCAGCACAGTCATCGTCACACGGCAAGGCCTGATCCAGTTCCAGCCCGATAGCACCGGCTTGAATAATGGTCAACGATGTAGGTACGCGGCTTTCCCACGTTTCCTCCACTTCACCTTCAGTTTCACGAAGTTCTTCCACAATAGACACGAACAATGGGTCATCTATAGTAGGTACTTGTCCGCCATTCCATATCTGTCCGGTAGCCATGTACCAGTTCACTGCCTCTTCAAAACCAGGACGTGCCGTTACGATAACACGTGCCATACCACTCTGCAGGAATGCACGGAAAGTTGGGTCATCAGTTTCCGCTACATTATATAACTCGGCCCATTTATTTTTATCAGCCCAATAGAACGGATAGAAATAATAACTCATGAGGTTCCATTCGAATGCCTGCTCGAAGAATTTAATAGTGGCCGCATACGTTTCCATTTCCGGATTGTCGTAATCTGCATGAACAGTCGTTATCCCGCTATCCTTGATAAAGGTTTGCGCACCTAACGCATTATGGCTTGCCAGATACTCGATACAGTTCTTGCGCAATATGGTATTCTCGATCTGGCGGTAGAACATCGGATTACTCCTGATCTTTTCTTCCTGCGTAGCTTTCAGCTCGGCTATTTTAGCTTCATACTCTTTCAGACGTTCTTCATACGCCTCAATAATGGCGTTGTACGTTTCAATTTGCCATTGCTCGTAGTACTGAGGTGTTCTTTCCAGCATGATGGAAACGTTTATTCCTATAGAATACTGCCCGTAGGAAGTAACGGTCACCGGAATGCTCTTCTGATGCGTTCTCAGCGTTAGCTGATTGCTCAGGTTGCTTTTTTTCGGGATTTCCCTTCCGGCATCAATACCGTCCACGAAGTAATCAAACACCAGATTACCCACACTGGCACCCACACCGGTTTTAGCTACAGAAGGATGCATCGATTTTCCGGCAGCAAATACTTTGGCATCTACTGCTTTGTACCCTTCAGGGATATCAATGTTGCTTTTGTCGGCCCACACCCTTTCACCGTTATATTGCGAACCTGACATTGTGAATTCTTTTCCGATCGTGTTTTCCAGTGCCGGTGCCGGATTGATTTCCGCGCCATATTTAGCAGCCCAGTGACTGTAATTAAGTGCCGTAACATCAGTATGCGTTTTAAGCATAACAATACCGTCTCCAACACGGGGGTCAATCGGCTTGATGATTTTCTCAATTCCGAAGTCGTTCTTCTTAAGCGAAACCGCTTCATTGTGGAAGGTAGCCGGCTGCGGAATCATGAACTCATACATCAGTCGTTTACCGTAATTGATTACCTTGTTGCGGTAGATTTTATCCACCCAACGGAATACCCCGGAAACGTGCTGGTTGTTTTTACGGTTGTCAAATCCATGCTTGTTGTTTTCCTCAAATTCCTCGATGACTTTGGAAATACGCTCTTCCTTGACTTTCTGTACAACACGGTCAAGTGCTCTTTCGGTAATTTCTTTTGCTTGGTTTACCGCTTGGTTATCTGATTCTTCTGAGGAAGTGCTGTGCGCAAAATCCGCACCACCGTTAACAAAACTATTGTTTGACATGCCATAATTAAAACCAGCATGAACACCAATAGAATTTTGTTCCGCAATTACGGAGCTAACCTCCTGGTTCATTTCAAAACGATCGGTAGAGGTTGTATCAGTTAATTTTTCAATTTCCTGCTCGTTGCTCGTCGTTGTTGTATCTTCAGTACGACGTAAACGTCGTGTGGCTTTTTCCCGGTACTCGCTCGCCATTACGTTTTCGATATGCGAGACTTCACCCGGAACATAGCAGCAAACTTCCTGCTCTACCTTTCGGTATTCGGCAATACCCAAACGTTTAATCCCATAGCCGCTGGGAATATAGCGCACAACGCTTCCGTCAGCCGCTGGGTTTTCAACATCATCATCTAATTCCGAATCCGGGTCGAAAGCAAGGGCTTTCAATGCATAAGCACCTTTTCCTTTTACGATGGAAGTCACAGTACCTTCATCGGCAATTAGATTAGAGCCTAAGGAGAATGGACCTTCCGTAATGGCTACACCGCCTGAAAATTCAACATTTTTACCGTCGCTCATAGTAAGCACGCCTTCAATATCCATGCTTGTGCGGCCGGACAAATCCAAACCTTCACGGAAAATTGTAAGTGCAAGTCTGCTATTGATAATGGAATCGGTAAATGACGTTCCGGTCACGGTCGTTTCATCATCAAAAGTAACTGTATAATTTGCCGCTACCACGTCCATATCGCTGGCGCTACCACTGAAAAGCATTTTCAACGGTACAGGGTCGGAATTGTAAATGGCCCCCAATGTAAAAAGGTTTCCGGAAGTGGTACTATCTGTAGGTAATACAACACCGTCAGCACTTACATAGGTTTGCGTAAGGTTGGTATTCTCGAAAGTGGCTTGTGTCCCTATGTCAACAAGGTTTTCATAATAACTGATTACTTCGTCAAAAGTCTCATAGCCATTTGCCTCCACTAATCCGGAGACAAGAGACTCCGTTCCTGTAGCCACTTTTCCTGTAAGGGAACCGGTTTCGAATTCTGGTTTTCTTTCGAATTCAAACGGCGCGATTACAACGTTCGTGTATTCGATGATGGTTTTGTCAAACCCTGTTATCGGATCTTTGACTGTTTTTTCGACAGCTTCGGCATTTTCGTAAGCTTCTTTTACTGTCTGCTCATACTCTTTTACGGCCTGCTCGTAGTCCTTCTGGGCTTCCTTGTTGTAATTCAGTCGGACTTTTTTCAACTCGGCAACAATGGTCTTGTAGGATTCAGTTTTTTCTTTTGACAACAACACATCCATTTCCCTGTCCAATTCTCTTGTGTTCAAGGGAAGGGCGTCAAGGGCGTCCTGTATCAGGGCTTTACGCGCACTGGTATCTTCTTTCTCCAAAAGTACTTTAGGGATGATTACACGGGCTTGTGCAAGTTTACGGAAATCTGCGTCCGCCGGATCCACCAATGTTCCCCACTCCTGTAGGAAGAAGTTTGCAATCAAAATAGATAAAATCGCATCTCTTACATACCCGGATTTAAAAGTAATGATCTGATAAAAAAGGTTTTCCCACAAAGTATTTATTGCAACTTCGTCAGTTAACGGTCCAAGGGAAGCAAATTTCGCCAACGGATCACTGGAATTTAACATTCCATTAATTTGCTCAACCGTTACAATGGAACGATTTGCAGTCAGCCACACGGCAAAGTCATAAAAATCATGGGAAACCAGTTCTGAAGTCCAAAGATGCTCTCTGTTTTTAATTGATTTATCTTCAAAGGTGGCAGCAGCCTCTGCAAGGGCTTTTGCCTTTGTTTTGCCGGAAGGAACATCAGCAGCTACATTCATAAAAGAGTTGGTAGGCGCTTCGAGAGATGTGAATTCAGGTAATGTTACAAATGATTTTACAATCTGGTCCTGTTCTAATAGTTCCGGGCTTCGCATGGTTACGAATCGGAATAGTGTGTTTTTAATTTCAGTACTCATTTTTCTCTTATTTTTTTAAATTACTATTAATGTTGATTATATTCTTATAAACTACTATTTTCCGGATAGATAATTACCTTATAAGAACCTTATTTGATTTCAACATTACAAAAATATAAGAAAAAAATACACGAAACAAATATTTATGAAGAAAATAATCAAATATTTTACAAATGGTTAATCCCTAGTGAATTATTATGTTTTACGTATTCATATGATTGATATTTAGACTGGTAACAGGTTGATATGCAAAAGAATAAAAATGGTTGTTTGTGTGAAAAAAATAGGCTATAGCGTATTAAAATCACTTTTTTCTTTCATAACACCTTGTTTTTTAGATTTTTTTCCTAAATTTGTTTCAGCATAAAACAAAAATCTTAT
>NZ_CAMLMK010000128.1 GCF_946481155.1 uncultured Flavobacterium sp. | reverse complement strand
GGAAACAATGGTCTTTGGGATGTAGATTATCTTAATGCACATATCGATGGATTAGCTGCGCAAATTGCCACTCGTTTTGGTTTTACAGTTGCTCAGGCAGAAACTGTTAACTAAGAAATATAATAAAAAAATCAAAAAGCAGAAGAATTAACTCTTCTGCTTTTTGTACTTTTGCAAAAAATTTTTCAAAGATGAAAAAATTACTTCTTTTATTAAGTTTTACAGCATTTTTTGCTGCTTGTTCTTCCAGTGACAGTGATTCGGGATCTTCGGGCGATGGTTATGACAGAACAGCTCTTTTAACCAATTGGGCTGATAATATCATCATTCCCTCTTTTGAAAATTACCAATCAAAAGTAGCAACACTTCAGTCAGAGGTAACGGCTTTTAATGCGGCTCCATCTGAGACGGCATTGCAGGATGTAAGAACGGCATGGCTGGATGCTTATAAAGCATTTCAATATGTTTCCATATTTGAAATCGGTAAAGCAGAAGAAGTTGCTTTTATAAATTGCACGAATGTTTATCCTACCAATGCTGCTGGAATTGATGCAAACGTTGCTTCGGGAACTTATAATCTTACTTTGTTATCACAATACGACAAACAAGGATTTCCGGCAATCGACTACATGATTAACGGCTTAGGTGCTGATGATGCAACAATTGTTACTTTTTATACGTCGAATAGTGATGCCTTAAAATACAAGCAATATTTAACGGATTTGGCAGCAAGATTGAAAACCAATGCCGATTTAATCGTAAACGACTGGAATGGAACCTACAGAGCTACTTTTATTAGCAGTAACGGGAATTCAGTAAGCAGTTCAGTAAATCGTATGGTTAATATTTTTGTAAAGAACTACGAGAAAAATGTCCGCGCCGGGAAAGTTGGTATTCCTGCAGGTAAATTCTCTTCAGGAACAACATATTCCAATAAAGTTGAAGCTTACTATAAAAACGACATATCTAAAGTATTGTTGAATGAAGCGGTGAAAGCCACTCAGGATTTCTTTAACGGAAAACATTTTAACTCCGCCACAACAGCAGAAGGTTTGAAATCTTATCTGAGTTTCCTCAATGTTAATAAAGATGGTCAACCGTTGCATACAATTATCAACAATCAGTTTACTACAATATTCAATGCGAATGCTTTGCTTAGCAATAGCTTTTCAGAGCAGATTTTTAACGATAACGGCAAAATGCTTACAGCGTATGATGAATTGCAGCGAAATGTAACCTACTTTAAAACGGACATGATGCCTGCTCTGAATATCACAATTGATTATGTAGATGCCGATGGTGATTAAATCATGATTGAAAAACTAAAAAAATATTTTTATACAACAACAGAAACTTCAACGCTGGCTTTTTTTAGGCTGGCGTTTGGTTTAATGATGCTTTTCAGCATCGTCCGTTTTTTGAGCTACGGATGGGTGGAGAAAATGTACATTAAACCGCAATTTCATTTTACCTATTATGGTTTTGAATGGGTGAAGCCTCTTGGAATTTACACTTATTTGTTGTTTTTTATTTGTGGTATTTCAGCACTTATGGTTGCGGTAGGCTACAAATACAGAATCGCGATTATCATTTTTTTTCTGAGTTTTACCTATATCGAGCTTATGGATAAAACCACCTACCTGAATCATTACTATTTTATATCGGTAGTCAGTTTTATCCTGATTTTCCTGCCTGCTAATGCAGCTTATTCAATAGATGCTTACAAAAATACAAAACTTGCTTTTCAGAGAGTTCCGGCATGGACTGTAGACATATTGAAATTAATGCTCGCAATCGTTTATTTCTATGCAGGGTTAGCTAAACTCAATTCGGATTGGCTGCTTGAAGCCCAGCCTTTGAAAATGTGGCTTCCCATGAGTGGAGGTATGCCGGTAATTGGCCCATTTCTTCGCGAAAACTGGGTGCATTATTTTTTCAGTTGGAGTGGCGCATTATACGATCTTACCATACCTTTTTTATTATTATACCGAAGAACCCGCTTGTTCGGATTTGCCTTAGTGGTAATTTTTCATGTGTTCACCAAAATGCTTTTCCCGATAGGTGTTTTTCCATATGTGATGATTATAAGTACGCTAGTGTTTTTCGGTTCCGGTTTCCATAGCGCCGTTCTGCAAAAATTGACAGGATGGTTGAAACCCGATTTCAGCCGATTCGAAAATGGCTTGGTGAAAAAGCAAAGTTTCGCATTTACAGATAAGGTAAAATTATCGCTGATTGGTGTTTTTATCGCAGTTCAATTGCTTTTTCCGTTCCGTTACCTGCTTTATCCCGGGGAATTATTCTGGACAGAGGAGGGTTTTCGCTTTTCCTGGCGTGTGATGCTGATGGAAAAATCAGGATACACGCAGTTTAAAGTCGTTGATGCTGTAACCAAACAGGAAATTCATGTTGATAACAGCTTGCTTTTGACACCTTTTCAGGAAAAGCAAATGGGTTTCCAGCCTGATTTCATCTTGGAATATGCTCATTTTTTACATGATTATTACAAACAATCAGGTTATAATGATCCGGAAGTATATGTAGAAAGTTATGTTGCTCTCAACGGACGTTTAAGCCGAAAATATATCGACCCCACAATAAATCTTGCCAAAGAAAATGAATCACTCAAACCTAAAAACTGGATACTTCCGTTTAACGATGAAATTAAAGGATTATAGCTTTTTACTTGTTTTATTGCTGTCTTTCAACGTCTTTTCCCAAATTAAATTTTCGGGAACGGTTACGGATATAAACGGAAAACAGCTTTCAGGTGTTGAAGTTATCAATAAAGCCAATGGGAGAAGTGTTTATACGGACATCAATGGGGATTTTACAATCCAGTTTTCCAATAAGGGCGAACATACAATTGTCTTCTTTGCTGAAAATTATGCAATGGAGGAGAAAGTGGTATCCGTTTCCCAAAACAATTCTTTTGTAAGAATAGTACTGAAACCTTTAGCTAAGACACTTTCTGAAGTAGTGATCAATCAGCAACGCGAGAAAGTTTCGGCTATACGAAAATTAAAAGATATCGAGGAAACAGCCATTTACGCAGGAAAAAAAACGGAAGTAGTTCAGCTAAATAAGGTAGTAGCCAATAAGGCCACAAATAATGCAAGACAGATTTTTTCGCAAGTCGTAGGTTTAACCATCAACGAAAGTAATGATGGTGGTTTACAGCTTTCCATTGGAGGCAGAGGCTTGGATCCTAATCGTACTTCGAACTTCAACACACGTCAAAACGGTTATGATATCAGTGCCGATGTTTTGGGATATCCGGAAAGTTATTATGCCACACCAACGGAAGCTTTGGAAGAAATTCAAATTGTGCGTGGTGCCGCGTCTTTACAATATGGGACACAGTTTGGAGGGATGATTAATTTTAAGCTGAAAAGCCCCAGCAAGAAAGAGATAGAATTGACCCAGCGCTTAACCGGCGGATCCTATGACCTGTTCACCAGTTTCACCAGCCTTAGCGGAACGAAAGGGAAATTTAGTTATTATTCGTTCTACAATTATAAGCAAGGAAACGGTTTCCGACCGAATTCCCAATTCGATGCCAAGAACTTTTTTGCGAATCTGAATTACCAGTTTACTGAAAATACATCACTGCATTTTGATTATACTCATTTTGATTATCTGGCAAAGCAGCCCGGTGGTCTGACGGATTATATGTTCCATCAGAATCCGCTACAGAGCAATCGTGATCGTAACTGGTTTGCTGTCGACTGGAATTTGTTTGCCTTACGATTAAAACATAAGTTTAAGCATGATGCTGAATTCTCCTTGCAATTGTTTGGATTGGATGCCTCCAGAAAAGCATTGGGATACCGTTCCAACAGGGTTTCAAATTCAGATACTCCAGGAACCGAAAGAGACCTGATAATTGGGGATTTTTTAAACTGGGGAGCCGAAGCCCGTTATCTTAAAAAGTATAAACTCTTCAATAAATCAAGCGCATTCCTGATAGGGGCCAAATATTATCAGTCCAAAAATACAGGGATTCAGGGGCCTGGAAGTTCAGGTAGCGATGCCGATTTTGATCTGGCTACCGATGAATTTCCGCTATATGCTACCCAGTCGTCCTATACTTTTCCAAATTTGAATATTGCTGTTTTTGGAGAAAATATATTCAGGATCTCACCAAATTTTTCAGTAACACCGGGATTCCGTTATGAGGTGATCAGAACGCAGGCGGATGGATATTTCAGAAAGATAAACAGGGATTTAGCCGGAAATGTAATTCTTGATGAAACCGAATATGAAAACAATATTAAGGAAAGAAACTTTTTATTATTAGGACTGGGTCTCAGCTATAAGCCTTTAAACGGAATTGAAATTTATGGAAACGTTTCACAGAATTATCGCTCGGTTACCTTTAACGATATCCGTACGGCAAGTCCAAGTCAGGCTATTGATGAAAATATTACCGATGAAAAAGGGTATTCCTCAGATATTGGTGTGCGTGGAAAAATCAGCAACAGCTTATCTTTTGACATCAGCGGATTTGCGCTGTATTACAATGATAAAATTGGGGAATATGAAGCTCCAAATCCAAACGGAACCGGGACAGTGGTGCGTTTTCGTGATAATGTCGGAACAGCATTAACGTACGGTCTGGAATCTATGATTGAGTGGAATCTGGCCAATACTTTTCTGAAAGATAAGGGAAATTACATCTGGAACGTGTATAGCAATATTTCTTTAACGGAATCTGAATATTTAAAGTCTAATGTACCTAATGTAAAAGGAAATAAAGTCGAATTTGTGCCTTTTGTTAATCTGAAATCAGGTATGGGATTCGGATATAAAAATTTCCTGTCTCATTTCCAGTTTACTTATTTATCGTCTCAATTCACGGAAGCAAAAAACATTCCGACAGATGAAAATGATAACATTTACGGTATTTTCGGAAAAATTCCTTCCTATTATGTTATGGATTTTTCCTCAGCTTACAAATGGAGAAAATTTAAATTGGAGGCAGGGGTGAATAACCTAACTAACAATTGGTATTTTACCCGAAGAGCAACAGGATATCCCGGACCTGGGATAATTCCTTCAGAACCGAGAGTGTTTTATGCTTCCTTAGAGTTTGTTTTTTAAAGATAAGTTAAAAGGGTTTTTATAAGAAGGATATTTGTGTTATATTTGCATGCAATTTAACTACAAATTGCAACATGAAAGCACATACAGCTAAAATTATCGGAGAAGGTCTGACCTACGATGATGTTCTTCTGGTTCCAAATTATTCCGAAATTCTTCCGCGCGAAGTAAGTATCAAAACGAAATTCTCAAAAAACATTACCCTAAACGTTCCAATCGTTTCTGCGGCTATGGATACCGTTACCGAAAGTTCTATGGCAATTGCCATGGCACAGGAAGGCGGAATAGGTGTTTTACATAAAAATATGACCATCGAACAACAGGCTGCCAAAGTACGCAAAGTAAAGCGTGCAGAAAGCGGAATGATCATTGACCCGGTTACTTTACCTTTAACTGCAACTGTAGGCGATGCGAAACAAGCGATGCGTGAATTTGGTATCGGAGGGATTCCTGTAGTAGATGACAATCAGATTCTGAAAGGAATTGTGACCAACCGTGACTTGCGTTTCGAAAAGAATAACATCCGGCCTATTACCGAAGTAATGACGTCGGAACACTTAGTTACGGCAGGTGAAGGAACAACTTTAGCAACTGCCGAAGAAATTCTTCAGGAAAATAAAATCGAAAAATTACCGGTAGTGAATGCCGATTATAAACTGATCGGACTAATCACTTTCAGAGATATTACAAAACTTACCCAAAAACCTAACGCCAACAAAGACAGGTTTGGGCGTTTACGCGTTGCTGCCGCTTTAGGTGTTACTGCCGATGCTGTAGAAAGAGCTACTGCTTTAGTAAATGCAGGAGTAGATGCTGTTATCATTGATACGGCACACGGACATACAAAAGGCGTTGTGGACGTTTTAAAACAGGTAAAAGCAAAATTCCCTGATTTAGATGTTGTGGTTGGAAACATCGCAACTCCTGAAGCCGCTTTATATTTAGCACAAAATGGCGCTGATGCCGTGAAAGTAGGAATCGGACCTGGTTCTATCTGTACGACACGTGTTGTTGCCGGTGTAGGTTTCCCTCAGTTTTCTGCGGTATTGGAAGTTGCTGCTGCTTTAAAAGGCACAGGTGTTCCGGTTATTGCCGATGGTGGAATTCGTTATACGGGAGATATTCCTAAAGCGATTGCTGCGGGAGCTGATTGTGTAATGTTAGGTTCATTATTAGCCGGAACAATGGAATCTCCAGGTGAAACAATTATTTTCGAAGGAAGAAAGTTCAAATCATACCGCGGAATGGGTTCCGTAGAAGCTATGAAAGAAGGTTCAAAAGACCGTTATTTCCAGGATGTGGAAGACGATGTGAAAAAACTGGTTCCGGAAGGAATCGTAGGACGTGTTCCATACAAAGGTGAACTAAACGAAAGCATGCTGCAGTTTGTAGGCGGACTTCGTGCCGGAATGGGATATTGTGGTGCCAAAGACATCCAAACGTTACAGGAAACCGGCCGTTTCATCAGAATTACGGCCAGTGGAATAGGGGAAAGCCATCCGCATAACGTAACTATCACAAAAGAAGCTCCGAATTATTCGAGATAATATAAAAATTATATAGAAAGCCTCCAGCATTTAAACTGGGGGCTTTTTTGTTTTTGGCAGTGAATGTGCATATTTGTCGTTAAGCCATGGTTGTGCCATAGTTGTGCTAT
This sequence comes from uncultured Flavobacterium sp., assembly GCF_946481155.1. Next base: position 186 of record NZ_CAMLMK010000128.1, on the reverse strand, counting down.
AGTAAAGCCATGCTAAAGCCGTATCAAAGCCGTTCTTACTCCGTTGCATCTACGTTGGACTCCCGACTAAAAACCGACCTGTTTCTATAAAGAAAAGCCATTCATCATATGAAGAATGGCTTTTAGTTAAGGCTTATTCATTTATCGTTTCAGAGAGAAGTGTGCCTTGAAGATTTTCTCCGTTCC
>NZ_CAMLMK010000127.1 GCF_946481155.1 uncultured Flavobacterium sp. | reverse complement strand
AGGAAATCACGTAAGTCAACACTAGGAATGTTTTGCATTGTACTTAGTTTTTGTTAATAACTTTTTCGGTTTAAAACCATTATAAAGACAAATGTAGAGAATAATTTGCGGATAAAAATAATAAAGTTGTCAACAATCAGGGTAAACCACGAGTTAAGTTTGCCACGAATTCACGAATTTGAATCTGCTTATGCGGATTTTTTGTAAAATTTTGAACCAATTTAATCACTGAAGACACAATTCGTGCATTTGTGGCAATAAAATATAACTCATGCGTTTACTTTATGTCAACAAATCAGAACTTTCTAATTCTGAGAGTTAGGGCTGAATGTTTTACGGGAAATAAAAAACCAAACAATTTAGGTCAAAACTGTTATTTTTTATACTTTTGGGAGCGTTTAAAAAAGCACACTACAATGAATTTTGACAGAAAGAATCTCAGCAACGAACAGCTACTGGATTTATATAAAAGCCTAATCAAACCAAGATTGATTGAGGAGAAAATGTTAATCCTTATCCGTCAGGGAAAAGTGTCCAAATGGTTCTCCGGAATCGGGCAGGAGGCTATCTCCGTGGGAATTACCTCGGTATTGGATAAAGACGAATATATTTTGCCGATGCACCGTAACTTAGGTGTATTTACCACTAGAGATATTCCTTTGCACCGTCTGTTCTCGCAATGGCAGGGAAAACGTAACGGATTCACAAAAGGACGTGACCGTTCGTTCCACTTTGGTACTCAGGAGTATAAAATCATAGGAATGATATCGCATTTGGGGCCGCAGTTAGGAATCGCTGACGGAATTGCTTTGGCAAACAAACTGAAAAAGAACGGGAAAGTGACCGCGGTTTTCACTGGAGAAGGAGCTACTTCGGAAGGTGACTTCCATGAAGCACTGAACATTGCTTCGGTTTGGGACTTGCCGGTTTTATTCGTTATAGAAAATAATGGTTACGGCTTATCTACACCAACCAACGAGCAGTATCGTTGTGCACAGCTTGCCGACAGAGGAGTAGGCTACGGTATGGAAAGCCATGTGGTGGATGGAAACAATATCTTAGAGGTTTATAATCTGATTTCCGAATTGAAAGCTTCTATGGCTGACAATCCAAGACCTGTATTATTGGAATTCATGACCTTCCGTATGCGTGGGCATGAGGAAGCGAGTGGTACTAAATATGTTCCTCAGGAATTGATGGATATGTGGGCCGAGAAAGACCCGGTTGAAAATTACAGAAGCTACCTGAAAGCGACTGCAGTCTTAACCGATGAGCAAGACGAAGCTTTCAGAGCAGAAATAAAGAAAGAAATCGATACGGACTGGGCGAAAGTTCAGGAAGAGCCGGCTATTGTTGCCGATTTGGATGAAGAGTTGAACGACGTTTACCGTCCGTGGGAATATGAAGAAGTTAATCATTCTGCAGAAGTGGAAAACATCCGTGTAATTGATGCGATTTCGAATGGTTTGCGCCAATCGATGGAGCGCCATGAGAATTTGGTGATCATGGGTCAGGATATCGCAGAATACGGAGGTGCATTTAAAATCACGGATGGCTTTGTGGCGCAGTTCGGAAAGGAGCGTGTCCGTAATACGCCTATCTGTGAAAGCGCGATTGTTTCAGCGGCCAACGGATTGTCTATTAACGGACATAAGGCGGTTGTCGAGATGCAGTTTGCAGATTTTGTATCAACAGGATTTAACCCGATTGTAAACTTATTGGCAAAACAACACTACCGTTGGCAGGAGAACTCCGATGTGGTAGTGCGTATGCCTTGCGGTGGTGGTACTCAGGCAGGACCATTCCATTCACAGACAAACGAAGCTTGGTTTACCAAAACTCCGGGATTGAAAGTAGTATATCCTGCATTCCCTTACGATGCTAAAGGATTATTAAATACAGCGATTAACGATCCGAACCCGGTGATGTTCTTCGAGCACAAGCAATTATACAGAAGCGTTTATCAGGACGTTCCTAAAGATTATTATACAATCCCATTAGGAAAAGCAGCTTTACTTAAAGAAGGTAAGGATGTAACTATTATTTCTTTTGGAGCAGGGGTGCATTGGGCCTTGGAAACATTAGCGAAAAACCCTGAAATCTCAGCAGATTTATTGGATTTAAGATCTTTACAGCCATTGGATTGGGATGCGATTTATACTTCAGTTAAGAAAACTAATAAAGTAATCATTCTTCAGGAGGATACACTTTTTGGAGGTATAGCGAGCGATATCTCTGCGATGATTATGGAGAATTGTTTCGAACATTTAGACGCTCCGGTTCGTAGGGTCGGAAGTTTGGAAAGTGCGATACCGTTTATGAAATCACTTGAAGATCAATATCTTCCAAAAGAACGATTTCAAACGGAGTTAATCGAACTTTTAGAATATTAGTAGGAAAATTAATAAAAAAGCTGTAACTTTTGTTGCAGCTTTTTTTTTCTACTAAATTGATTCTTATGAAGAAAACTACTTTGTTACTTTTCCTGCTATTATCAATTGAGGCTTTAGCACAGCCAGGCACACTGGATTTTACCTTTAACCCTTCCGATCTTGGTTTTTCTGCCGGAGCCAATAATGCGGTTTCTGCAAGTGTTGTGCAGCCCGACGGTAAAATTATTATAGGAGGGAGTTTTACAAGCTACAATGGTGTAACCAGCAATAGAATTACCCGTTTAAACAGCGATGGCTCTCTGGACATTGCATTTTCTGTAGGTATCGGACCTAATAATGTAGTAACGGCGATAGCATTACAACCGGATGGAAAAATTATCATTGGAGGTAACTTTAGTTCTTTTAATGGGTCGGTTAAGAACAGGATTATCCGTTTGAACAGTGATGGTTCTACAGATGCAGGTTTTACAATAGGAACAGGCGCAAATAATTTGATTTCCACTATTGCTTTACAGTCGGATGGAAAAATCTTAATCGGAGGGAATTTTACAACTTACAATGGGACTGCCAGATCCAGGGTAGCCCGTTTAAACAGTAATGGTTCTCTGGACGCCGGTTTTATCGTTGGAACAGGAGCCAATGCTTTGGTTTCCGCGTTGAAAGTGCAGGCTGATGGTAAAATTATTATGGGTGGCTCGTTTGTGACTTACAATAGTGTTACGGCTAACCGATTAGCGCGTCTAAACACCGATGGCTCATTAGACGTAGGTTTTATTACAGGAACTGGAACCGATAACTACATATTGGCAATCGCTATCCAACCGGATGCTAAAATTATAATAGGCGGAAGTTTTCTAAACTATAATGGACAGGGAATTAACAGAGTTGCGCGATTGAACAGTGACGGAACCTTGGATGCCGGGTTCAATGTAGGTACTGCTGCTAACAATATTGTACGTGCAGTTGCACTACAGGCAGATGATAAAGTATTTGTCGGAGGAGATTTTACTAATTTCAACGGTACAGCTAAAAACAGGATAGTCCGGCTAAATACGGATGGTTCTTTGGATGCAGGACATTCCATTGGAACCGGAGCCGCAGGCAGTGTGTCTTTGCTTACTCTTCAGCTAGATGGAAAATTGTTTATTGGGGGCAGCTTTACGACCTATAATGCTGTGACCAGAAACCGAATTGCCCGCTTAAATACTGACGGATCACTGGATTTTACATTTGGTTCTGATACCGGTGCCAATAATACCGTCAGAGCAATCCTTACCCAGCCTGACGGAAAAATACTAATTGCCGGCGTCTTTACACTCTTTAATGGTACAACAAGAAATGGTATTGCCCGTTTAAATACTGATGGATCATTGGATGCCAGCTTTAACCCGGGAACGGGGATTAACAGTGCCAGTACGATCTTTACCATGGTGCGACAGACTGATGGTAAAATAATAATTGGAGGGAGTTTTACGAGTTACAATGGAAATAGTGCAAACAGAATTGCACGGTTAAACAGCGATGGTTCTTTTGACAATAGTTTTACTATAAGTACCGGATTCAATAATACGGTGAATTCAATTGTATTGCAAAATGACGGGAAAATAATAGTAGGCGGTTTATTCACCAATTATAACGGCACAACCAGAAACAGAATCATCCGACTAAATGCCAATGGTACTTTAGATGCCGGGTTTATCATTGGAACTGGTGCGAATAATACAGTACAGGTAATTACTTTGCAGTCTGATAATAAAATACTTATCGGAGGAAATTTTACGAGTTATATGGGAGTATCAATACCAAGGCTTGCCCGATTAAATGCTGATGGCTCTCCGGATGCCGGTTTCACTATTGGGACAGGTCCTAATAATGTAGTTAATGCAATAGCACTGCAATCGGATGGGAAAATAATGATTGGAGGGACTTTTACACTATTCAACGGAACAACTGCCAACAGAATTACCCGATTAAATGCCAATGGAAGTCTTGACACGGGTTTTAATGTTTCAGGGACAGGGGCAAACAACATTGTGTGGTCCATTGCATTGCAGCCGGATGGAAAAATGATTGTGGGCGGACAATTTACTACTTATAATGGAACAGCAAGAAATTATATTGTGTCCCTGAACACTGATGGTACCATTAATACTAACTTCATACAGGGAACAGGAGCAAATAATGCAATCTATGTCTTAATGCTGCAATCGGATTATAAGGTACTTATTACCGGGGCCTTTACCGGGTACAATGGAGTGGGAAAGAACCGTATTGCCCGTTTGAATGAAGACCCAACGCTTTCGAATGAAGCGTTTGAATTAAAGAACCTTATGTATTATCCGAATCCGACTTCTTCTATAATCACTTTTTCCAATAATATTGCTATTGATTCCATTGCATTGTTCGCCATGAATGGGCAGCATGTGCTAAGCGTAGCGCCTCATGCTACATTGTACCAGCTGGATATTTCGATGTTGTCCGCAGGGATGTATCTTGTACAGGTTTCCGCTGAAAGAAAAAAATCGTGCATAAAAGTCATTAAACAATAAGGGGTAACTAATAGAACAGCAATAAAGATACTATGGTTTTGGTACAATTTTACTATGACTTTAGTATGGCTTTGATACGGCTTTAGTACGGCTTTAGTACGGCTTTAGTACGGCTTTACTATGGGGCAACTATGGCACAACCATTACTTAAGGAGGTTTTAAGGATTTACAAAACTTCTTCCGTTACAGGTTCTTCATAACGGATGACTGCATTTTTAAACACAGTTTTTATAGTTGATCATCAATAATGGCTATAATTCTCAGGGGCGCGCCGCTTCCTCCTTTAATCTTCATAGGTAATGCTATTATTTCAAATCCTTGGTTGGGTAATTGATTGAGGTTAGCCAGATTCTCAAAAACCGGAATGTTTTCAGAAAGCAGCGTCACATGGCTTTCAAAATATTCGGATTGGCCGTAATCTATGCTTGGAGTATCTATGCCGATTGCGTTAATATTCCTATTCTCAACCAGCCATTTTGCAGCTGCAGGCGAAAGTCCGGGGAAGTGTAATTCTTTTACAGCTTTTCCACCGCGTTCACTGGTTCCAAGATATTTGATTTTATCAGGATAATATTTAGAAAATCCCGTTTCCAATAAAACAATACTGCCCTTGGGAATGCTTGTTTTTTCTTTCTTTTCCCACGCAAGGAAATCTTCAACACTTATTAAATAATCAGGATTAGAAAGCGCTTTTGAAGAAACATCAATTTTGATCGCTTTTCCAATCAACTTTTCCAGAGGAATTTCCTCTACGGATTGGCCTGTTTTTGAGAAATGGATTGGAGCATCCACGTGGGTTCCGCCATGTTCCGCGGCGCTATAATTATTGGCTGAATAGAAATAACCTTTAGGCGTTTGCCCATTATAGACCGTATCTAATTTGAATTCCTCAGCGGTTACCCAATAAATAGTTTCCTCTGAGAAAACATGTGATAAATCAATTAGCTTTCTCTTATTGGTTTCCGTTGGGATTTCTGTATCAGATTCTTTAGAAGATTTTAATTTGTTATCACAAGAAACCAATATAAAAAAAACTGATGCATAAAATATAGCTGTTCTCATTTGTTAAAAATTAATAACCAATTTATTTAGCATTCCTTTTCACCCTGGTAAAATCGAGATGATCTCCCATTTTTTAAGAAGAAGGTGCAGCCTTATTAAATCCCTCTGTTTTTTGTCAGTTGTGATGTGGCTGATGTACAATACGAAGATATGGCTTGAGTGTTTTCCATCCTTCGGGATATTTTTCTATTGCTTCTTCGTCAGTTACTGAAGTAACGATAATTACATCCTCTCCATTTTTCCAATTCACAGGTGTGGCAACTTTATGTTCGGCAGTAAGCTGCATAGAATCCAGTACACGCAGTATTTCATCAAAGTTACGGCCTGTTGTCATCGGATAGGTTAGGTGTAGTTTAATTTTTTTGTCGGGGCCAACAATGAATACTGTGCGGACTGTCTGATTGGTGAGCGCAGTTCTGCCTTCTGAAGTATCGGGTTCTTCAGCAGGAAGCATATCATACAATTTTGCAATGGCCAGGTTTGGATCTCCTATCATTGGGAAATTTACGGTATATCCTTGTGTTTCCTCAATGTCTTTTTCCCATTTAAGGTGGCTTTCCACGGGATCTACACTCAATCCGATGACTTTGCAGTTCCGTTGCTTAAACTCAGGCTCAAGTTTTGCCATATGGCCCAGTTCGGTAGTGCATACCGGCGTAAAATCTTTTGGGTGCGAAAAAAGAATCGCCCAACCATCACCAATCCAATCATGAAAATGAATGCTGCCTCGTGTGGTTTCCGCCTGAAAATCTGGTGCGATGTCGCCTAATCTGATGCTCATAATTTGTTGATTTTAAGTTGTTTATAATAGTAATTTTATACTACAAATATACTAATAAAAGAAGAGACGTTTTTAGTAATTATATTTATAATTAGCTTATAATCAATGAATTAAATTTTATTGTTCGCAACTTTTTTCATAACGAGCTATGGCATTCTGCAGTATGTTTTTGATACGATTACGAAGCTGCTCCGGTTGCTGTACCTCCAGTCCGTTGCCGAAACCAAGCAGCAGACGCTCAAATTCATAATTTACCACCAGGAATAAATGAACAATGATGCTGCCGTCTTCGTTTTCCTTTATCAGTCTTTGTGAATTGTGTAACGGTTTGGTGATTACGTAGGGCGCGTTGATGTGGTCGATCCACAGTTCGATTC
>NZ_CAMLMK010000126.1 GCF_946481155.1 uncultured Flavobacterium sp. | reverse complement strand
TGGCAGTGTTCACAGGACGTTTTTCTGCGCTATCTGCCCAGCCATAACTTCTGGCCCATTCAATTTTATAATCTTTAATGACAGCAATGCTCACGCCGTTTGCTTTGTACGCCTTCATTCTTTCCTGCAGTGTCCATTTGGGAGCGCCTTCTATGTGAACCCACGACGCGAGGTTTTGCTCTACCTGTTTGATTTTTTCTTCTATCTCTTTTGAGTATTTTTTCTGCTGAGCAAATAAGCTGGGAGATCCTGTTAAAATAAAAAGTAGGGAAAACAGAAAATAAAGGTAATAGTGGTTTGATTTTTTCATGATTGATGATTGATGATTTTTTTGAATGCATTTTGCCGTCACAGCAATAGGGCAGCAATTTAGCAAAAACATTTTCCATATCAGGAAGAATTACTGAAAACCGCATTGTAATTCTAATGATATGGCATTATTTAGCATTGTGTATTTTCGTACCTTTAGAAGTCAAAAAAAGAAACGATATGGAAAAAAACGTAAAAGCATTCGGAACAGAAGCACCCGATGCGTCCTTAAAACAAATGACCATTGAGCGCAGGGAGGTTACTCCAAAAGATATTGAAATTGATATCCTGTATTGCGGGGTTTGCCATTCTGATTTGCATACTGCCAGAAACGATTGGGGATTTACAACCTATCCGGCCATTCCCGGTCATGAGATTGTGGGAAAAGTGACGAAAGTGGGCAGTGAGGTTACCAAGTTGAAAGTGGGTGACTATGCGGCTGTGGGTTGTCTGGTTGATTCCTGCCGAACCTGCGACAGCTGCAAAAAAGATCTTGAGCAATATTGCCTGACAGGTTTCACGGGAACTTATAACAGTGTTGATAAACATTTGGGAGGCATGACTTTTGGAGGCTACTCCGAAAAGGTTGTGGTCGATGAACATTTTGTTTTGAAAGTACCTTCCAATCTGGATCTTGCAGCTGCGGCACCTTTACTGTGTGCGGGTATTACCACATGGTCACCGCTTCGCCACTGGAAAGTAGGGAAAGGCAGTAAAGTAGCCGTAGTAGGTTTGGGCGGATTAGGGCATATGGCCATAAAACTGGCAAAAGGCCTGGGTGCGGAAGTGACCCTCTTTTCAAGGACACCAAATAAGGAGAAAGACGCATTAGACTTAGGAGCCGACAGCGTAATTATTTCTACGGACGAGCTGCAAATGAAATCGGTACAGGGAAAATTCGATCTTATTATCGATACCGTTCCTTATGTGCATGACGTGAATCCATATATAGGCACATTAACGATTAGCGGTACTTTGGTTTTGGTAGGTTATCTCGGAAGCTTAGAACCTTTTTTGCAGACTGTACCAATGATATTAGGAAGAAAGGCCATTGCAGGTTCCGTTATTGGCGGCATTGCCGAAACCCAGGAAATGCTGGACTTCTGCGGCGAGCACAATATCGTGTCGGATATCGAGATCATAAAGATGCAGGATATCAACGAAGCCTATGAAAGGATGCTGAAAAGTGATGTCCGTTACCGTTTTGTAATTGACATGGCGTCTTTGAAGAAATAATAAAAATCCCCGCCAGTTTAAACCTAGCGGGGTTCTGTTTTTATTTCGGAGTTAAAGCAGCTGCAACTTCTGCACAGTTTAGCCAGGATTCGTGACTTTGGACAATCCTCCATTTTTTATTCCTTTTCTGTACAATTCCGGACCAGACTAGTTGTCCGGTGTATTCCGGTAATCCCTTAAGTTTTATTTTCAGATGTATTGGCAGTGTGAAAGCAACAGCGTCTTTTGATATAACGGTCGCCTTCCAGCTATCGATCGAGTTGTGTAAAATCTCTACAGAGGAACCAATTTGGCTGTAAGATTCTTTAAGTTCTCTTAAGGATACTATTGTTCCGTTACTGGAAAAGTAGGTGTCTGGGTCGCCTGAATAAAAATCCAAACCTTTCATGAATTCTAGATTATTAGAGCATTCGAATACTTTTGCAACAGTAACTTTAGCGGAATCTATAATTTCCTTTTTTTCTATTTCAGTTAAGATGTTATCCTTTTTTTGGCAGGATGGCGCAAATAGCAGCATTCCTGAAAGGAGTAAAGAGATTAAAATTTTCTTCATTACTGATTTGTTCTCCGCAAGTTCTTTCAAAGTGTAATTATTCATTATTAATTTTACTTTACAATGCTTCTGAAGATTTTATATTGTGCCTCAAGTATGGCTTGATTGTAGCCATGAGCGCTTCCTGGAATTAATAAATATTCCTTTTTCGGAGCTTTGATTTTATCGAAATATTCCCGGGTAAGTTCTTTAGGTGTCAGAATATCTCCCTCTCCCTGAATGAAATATACCGGAATTTTAAAATTTAAATTATTCTTTGCAAAATCGACAGCGTCCATCATGGAGGGAATGCCAAGTTTTTTGTCTCCCGCGGAATTCAGAAAGGAATAATCATCGCCTTCCTCACGATGCTTATCGTCTTTCGGATTGTCATATTCCGGTAAGGGAATGAACCAGGATTTAGGTGCGGGCGTTTCAATTTTTCGCTCATATTTTTTAATGATACGGAATAATTTTCCGGTATTTCTGGCGCTGTCATAGGGCGGCGAGCCTAAAGATTTAAGAATTTCTATAGATTCAGTATCGTTTGCCATTTGCGTCATTTGAAGTAACTTATTGTAAGTAGCTATAAAAGTTTTTGCCGGAGAGACAATCTGAGAATGGCCTACGTAAGCCTGAAAAAGATCAGGACGTTTAGTAGCCATTTCCACTCCGAGGATAGAACCCCATGAGGTTCCGAAGAGGATGATTTTCTTTTTGCCAAGGTGTTGCAGCAAATATTCGGTAAGAGCGATTCCGTCTCCCGTCATTTGATCAAGGGTCAGAATGTTGGCTTTGAAATATTCCGGGGTCTGTTCTGCCGGTGCATTGCGTCCGTAGGTCCTGCCACTGCCTCTTTGGTCCCATTGTACCAGGAGGAATTCTTTTTCCAGTTCACTGTAGACATTATCGGCATAAGGACTTAGCGTACTTCCAGGTCCGCCATGAAGGAATAGGATAACCGGTTTAGTAATTTCTCCTTTTATGGTAACCCATTGTTCGATCCCATTGATCAGGATGAATTTTTTTTCATCAATGCGGTTTTCCGATTTCGAAGTTATGGATTGAGGATTGCTATTTTTTTGTCCCATTACTTTATTAGTAAGGAACATAAGAAAAGAAAGAAGTAATAGGATAAGGCCAATTTTGCCAGTAAGGATTTTCATGGGAGATCGTTTGGTGGGAAGACGAGAAGGCTTCTGATTTGTTACCGCGATTATGAAAAACATGTAAGAAATGTTTGTTTTTTATTTATTTCTCCTCCATTGAACCTTTTCAATTGCCACTATCAGAATGCATCCTACTAAATAACAAAGTATGTCTGCCCATGAAAAAGAGCGCCCAACCACTGTACTGGCCAACCGCGATTGCTGCCAGCCCAGTAGTTCAACTATATTTAGATATTGTAAAAACTCGATCGCAAATGCAAACAGCAGAACTGATGCAGCTGCTGTTATAACAGGCACTTTCAAAAAGGATTTGACGAAGCAATAGATGAGAATAACCACTAAGACGTCTCCCAGATAAGGACGGACAAAATTATCGTGGACAAATAGTGCGATAAGGACTTCAGTGATGAAGAACAGCAGCGTGAGTATGAAATACCTGAAATTAAATTGGATCATCCGGAATTATTCCATAGTTGAGGTTACCGGTTCAAACCGCGCTGTTTCTGCCTGAATTGCAATTTTAGCAATGTCGGTAACGGGAATGGCCCTTTTGCCTCCTACGATTCTTGATTTTAATCCGAATAAAGTATCATTTTTAAAATATACGGTGTCAAAATACATGCTGACCGTTTTTCCTGTGGAGGTTTTTGTAATTATGAAGTTCATATTCTTGCCGGAATAAAGAAAAACTTCTTTTCCGTTTTTTGCCGTGCATCTTATTTTCTGAAGATTGTTTGAATAATATCCGGTGCCCAATGATGCAACATTGTTAGTCCTTGCAATATTTTGGTTTTCGGACAATTGCTCGGCCAGACTTTCCTTGGTAATAGTAAAAGTGGCACAGCCTGTAAGACATAATGCGGTAATCACTGCAGCGAATAGTATTTTTTTCATAATGGAATTTCTGAACGGATTTTGTTTAGTCCGCAAATATATAAAGAACTTTCACGTTTTTAGACCGATGCTTTTTGCGTATTATTGAGCAGTGTTTTAAATTTTTCAATCTGCCTTCTGTGACGTAAGATATGAACAATGGCATGCTCCATCAGTTGCTCAATGTCATAACATTGTTGCCAGGACGTCATCATTTTTTTTGTATTGTCATATTCTTCCAGTTCGTTGTCGTAGATATCAGCGAATGTAACATTGGTATACTGAATAACATTATCCAGGTCTTTTATGTACTCAGAAACGGAAGCCCGATTTGTTTTTTCAGGTCGGCTCCCCGGAATATTTCTGTGATTTCGGATGTAAACGCAATACGAAATTCCCGAACTAACAACATGTGCCAATACGGTTTGTATGGATTTGCAATCGGGATTTTGGGTATCGGGATCTACAATATATGCTAAATCAGTTTCAGGAATGTCCCTGATTGTTTGCTGTAATTCTATGATAGTTTTAGTGTATTCGGCAAGTAGCGCATTTACCGCATTTTGATTTTTATTCATTGGGAGTGTTATTTTCCGGGAATGGTTTTGGATAGAAATATCCGTCGGACAGGATTAAAATTATTTTTTTTGAATAAAGACAATTCCAGCCACTAATAGTAATAGACAGAGCGTCAAAATGATCCAAAAGGCTTTTTTGTTTTTTGATAAAAATTCTCCCAGCATGATTGTAGTTTTTTAAAGATGATTTCTGAATAAGTAAATTTACCAAAAGAAATGGAAACCATATAAGTTTAAATGAGAATTGTATAAAACGATTTTTTTGCTCGGGTCGTACCTTAGGAGTTCTAATGGAAAAAGCATGAAAAAGTACGTATCCCTCTTACTGATGATATTCCTTGGTGTTGGTTCCTACGCACAACATGATCATCATAAGCCAAAAAAAGATTCCCTGGCTATAAAAGAGATTGTAGATTCCATAAAAGTGCAGAAAGGACTGGGAGTGCCTAACACACCTATGAGCCACGCCTTTTCTCTTCATTTGCCCATGAGCCGCAATGGTTCAGGAACAGGATGGCTGCCGGATGCTTCTCCCATGTACGGAAAAATGTTTCATAGCAAAAACTGGATGTACATGATGCATGGGAATGCTTTTTTGCGCTATAACAATCAGGATTTTACTAATGAAGGTTTTCGCGGCGATGATGAATTTGACGCCCCGCACTGGATGATGTTTATGGGGCAACGAAATGCAGGGGGTAACAGCCTCTTCCACTTTAGTGCGATGGTATCTCTAGATGCGCTGACCGGTGGAAATGATGGCTATCCGTTATTGTTCCAAAGCGGGGAAGCCTATCAAGGACAGCCTTTGGTAGATCGCCAGCATCCGCATGATTTCTTCTCGGAATTGTCTGTGAGTTATGCCTATTCGTTTTCGGAAGCTACTGATGTTTTTCTATATCTTGCTTATCCCGGGGAGCCGGCTCTGGGTCCTGTGGCGTTCATGCATCGGCCTTCCGCTTTGCCCAATCCGGATGCACCGCTTTCCCATCATTGGACGGATGCCACACACATTACTTTTGGGGTTGCTACAGTTGGTGTCAGGGTAGGGAAATTCAAAATAGAAGGTTCCTCGTTCACAGGAAGAGAGCCGGACGAAAAGCGTTACGATTTCGATCAACCGCGATTTGACAGTTGGAGCGGACGTTTATCCTATAATCCGACAAGATATTTGGCGCTGCAGTTTTCTCACGGATACCTCCATCACCCGGAAGAACTCCATCCGGAAAATATTGGCAGGACTACCGCATCTGCCATTTACAGCTATGCCTTTGCCAATAAGAGCTGGGTGAATACAACATTGGTCTGGGGAATGAACAAGTCCAAAGGACATGAAGGTGAAAATGCCTTTTTGATGGAAGCGTCCTGGATAAGAAAAAAACTGACCCTGCATGGAAGGTATGAGTTTGTTCAGAAATCCGCTCAGGAGTTGGTTTTAGATGAAGCAACATATAATAAAAACACTGTTTTTCCGGTGCATGCCATAACCTTTGGTTTTAACTATGATTTGCTGCAATGGGGAGCTGCAAAATTAAGCGCAGGAAGCCAGTATGCCTTATACCAAAGCTCGGAAAGGCTGGAGGCTTTGTATGGTAAAAAACCAATGGCATTCCAAATTTATCTTAGACTGAGTCCCGGACTGATGAAGATGTAACCGCCAAAATTGCGCCAAGACTTATATTTTTACATAGCCCCAGTTTTCGCCGGATTTGATTCTTCGGATCTGCATTTCGCTTACGCCGAATTGCTTGGCAATCATTTTAAGTCGCGTATTCTGTTTGGGTCTTGCTAAAATCTTTTTAATAAGCATTACTTTGGTAACCGTAAGTTTTTGTCCATCCGATTTTAAGTTGTGTTCCAGTAATTTTTTTCTGGCCTGGATTACATACGGACTTTTATTGGTATGTTCCATCATTTCCTCCTTGGTAGCCCATTTGAGGTTTCGGACATCATCATTGTCCCTTTTTCGGTCTAAATGAAGAACATGAACCTGATCTTCTGAGGTTTTCTTTAAAAAATATTCGGCTACAAGCTTATAAATAAAAACAGCTTTGTTTTTTACTTTACCGTCAATTCTGGTTTTGTAACGGAATACGCGATAACCGTCCGCATCACTGCCTTTTAACAGCCTTCCGAACCGCATGTCTTCTTCAAAACTGATAAGTCTTCCTTTGTTGGAAACTGCATAGCGTAATTGCAGTTTATGTGGAAGGGTAACTTCTTTAAATTCTTCGTTTGGATAGATTCTCAATACATTCATTTTCAATTGCATTTGATAAAATAGTATTCATTTATAATACATTTACTAACGCTCAGGGCTTAACGCAGCGGGGTAAATTTATCACAAAATCTGTCAAAAACAATATTTTTTGTGAATTTGAAACGGGTTTTTATCAACCTGAGATTTTTCGCATTAAAGTTTCGAGCGGCCCATCACCACCCACCAACTGTATAATAGCAGTCCTAAGCCGACTAAAAACCAGGAACGTTTCAAGATGACTGATTTGAGTTTCGATTTTTCTGAGGTGGTGTATTCCTTTCGATTCGTCATCAGGGAAACACCCATGCCGGCCAGTATTATAAATATCGCAGTGGAA
>NZ_CAMLMK010000125.1 GCF_946481155.1 uncultured Flavobacterium sp. | reverse complement strand
CTACCTACTAAAGGTTTTTTGTTAAGGTTCAAGAGGCTGTCAGCTGTTGCAATATAAAGTGCCGACGATTTTCTGTACAAATCAATGGAAATTGTGTCATTCTGCAAATCCTTGACTAAAGATAAAGCGAACTCTTTAGACCTGTGGTGTTCTACTACACTTTCTCTTATATTTTCTGCAACAAATCCCAGGAAAACGGCGAGGAAAATCATAGAAAACTCTAGCAAATATTCTTTCCATTTCTTTTTATGCGTCACATGATGCGGATGCTTGTGTACTTCCATGTTCTCTGTTTCTTGATTTGGACTACCAGCTTCGGTGTCTTTTACACGTTCAATTTCGTCTGGAGGGTTTTCAGATGGAGGGTTTAGCTCATTGTCTAAATGTTCCTCTTCGTTAGGATCTGCCATTTTTATAAGCCTTTTTATTTGATTTCTGTTGAGGCACAAAAAGCACATATAAAGTTACTAAAATTCTCCTAAGTACTGATTGCTAAAATTTTGCAGCAAAAAAAATGTGTCCGCTGCGCAAAATCTCCCTATTTTGAATAACTGCTACCTCAATGATACAGCCTAAACCCCATTGCATTGTACAGGGCATAGTGTTTTTCAAATAAGACTTCCACCAATTCCACCACATCGTCATATTCCTCGCTTAAGTAGAAATAGAAATTATCCAAAGCAGTACTCAAAACCGAGACCGGCCGCGCATACCCTGAAATGGCTTTAGCGCCTGTAACATCCAGAAAATACTGAAAAGTTTCTTCCTCTAAATCCAAATGCATGGTATTAGCAAAATGGACAATCTTTCCTTTGAGCTTGCCTTCAAAAAATTCTGCGATTTCTTCCAGACTATAATAGTAGTTGTCAATCATTAGCTGGTTGTTTCTTCCTTCAAATATGAGATAAATCACCGAATAGTCCTTGAAATGGCGGTCTTCATACAATAGCGTACTCATACTTTCTTCAAAACCTTCAAAACTGTCGCAGGTTTTATACACGTTCGTAATGCCGTATTGTCTCGCCAATGTTTCCAACGACGGTAACAGCACACTTTCGCTGGGCATATCGACATCGTTAACGGATTCGAGACAATAGATATAATAGTTTTCAGGCATTTTATTCAAACTTTATATAAATGTAAGTTTCTTTAAGGTGTAAACCAACAAAAGACGCATGAAGACCTTTAGAAAATGAAACACTTATGACTTTTTTTCGCAGAATTGTAACAAGATGCCAATTCTAACGTCTTACAGGGTATAAAAAACAAAAACAATTATGAAAACATTCAAAAATTTAGCAACTTTCTTCCTGGTTGCATTTGCTATTACGATTGCATCTGCGCAGTCTGGCGAAGCAAAAAAGTTAATCGTAAATAAATGGGTTGTAGATCAGGCAGCCATGAAGCCAATGATTATGACGATGCTTGCAACAAATCCGCAATTCGCAGGATTGGATGAAGCAACAAAAACCAGTACGATGGCAATGGTAATGGAGCAAATAGCTTCTTTAAAAGTAGAATATAAAGCCGATGGTGCGATGAACAGAACCGACCCAAGCGGAAGTGTTAACGGAACATGGTCATTAAGCGCTGACGGTAAGGAATTAACTACCAAAGCAGAAGGAACTCCGGATAAAAAATATACACTGGTGGAAATTTCAAAAACCAAACTGAGCCTTATGTCTGCTGACGGAAGAAACATAATCCTTAAGCCGGAATAAATAGTTTAAAAGCCGAAAAATTTATTTCGGCTTTTTTTATGTATTATTTTGAGTGAGTTTCTTTACGCTTTAAAACAACAAAAGGTGCCCGAAGACACCTATTGCCACTCCCGACAACACTCAGGAGTCCCATTTCTACTATAAAACTTAACTACTCAACTATAAGCTTAGCTGTAAACAACTTGCGGGAATGAATTTTTAAAACATACATGCCTTTTGGCAAATCCTGCGTAATTAAGGAATACTTGTTGTTGTTTACGTTTTTGGTTGCATACATTAATTTTCCTTCCGTATTGAAAATCTCTATTTCATCAATCGGGTAATCGGATTGAATGAACGTTTGCTTAGATTTATTAGCCGGATTAGGATACACTTTTAAGCCATTATCGATCTTGAAATCGTCATTGCTCTTTAATGTCGGATCAATTACTTCAAAAGTTACTCGGTTCGACACTTCATTGTACGAATCGTTGGTAAACATTACGATGAAATAATTTCCTGTCTGCGTAGGTAATTCCGCTCCGGTAATGTTTTGTGTTCCCTGCGCCAATCCGTTAAAATAAGTATAGCTTACTAACGGATCGCTGTTAGGATCATCACCGGCATGGTAGATTCCTAACCAGTCTTTTACAATGCCCGGCGCGTCTGTCCATGAAGCTGTAATCTGTTCCCCCAAATCATAAACAGGTTTGTTAATCCATAATTCTGTTACAATATCACCGATTTTAAAGAACACTTTGTTGCCAATTGGGTTATAGCCGTTTTGCAGATAATATTCTGCGTAGTAATAGCCTTTCGGTAAACCTGTAAACGTTTTAGTTCCTGAAGCCGTTGTTACATATTGCCATGCCGCAGCCGGAACGCCTCCACCCGGGTTCACTCCCATTTTGTAAATACCGATCCAGTCGCTGGTAAGTTGCGGACCGTTGCTGAAAGTAACCACTACCGGAGCGCCTACCGGATATTCTTCCTGATTTGTGCTCAATGTTGGAATTGGACCTACATAAAAATACTTTCTTGGGGCAATTTCTGTATAGCCGCCATTTGAGAATATTGCAGCGAAATAGCGTCCTTTAGCCGATAATCCATTGGCAAAATTGATGAAACCGCTCGTGCTTCCGTTAGTGTATTGCCATGCTTGTGATGGTGATCCTGCGCCTGGTGTTTGTCCTTCTTTATATAATCCGATCCATGTGGAAGTACTTGCCGGCGCATCGGTATAATTCACACGAATTGCCGTGTTTTGAGAATACGTTGCAGCACTCATGGTAATTGCAGTCGTAACCGTCGTACTTCCGGAAACGGTAAATGTTTTCACATCACTCCATGGTGACCATTCTAAATTTCTGTCTCTGTAGCGTAATTTTATATAATACTGACCGTTTGGAAGCGAATTGGAAGCCAATGTCATCTTTGTAATATCAACACCAAGGTTTACATTCACAGTTGAATCTTTCTGTGTTCCGTACTTTCCGTAAAGGTTTTCAAAATCGCGGTAGACTTCTTTTTTGATGATGTCGAATGTTGGCGTCTGAGAAATTAAAAACTGGCTTGTATTCAATAGTTCCGTTGTCGTAGTGCTGAAGGCTGATCCTGAAATCGTTACCGGCAACGTCACATTTGAAGTGAAATTATTCGTTATCGAAGGTTTAGCCGGAGCAGGTTTATTTTTATACCTGTGGAACGTATCCATCAGTTGGTTGTTTTTCCATTGGTCAACACTTCCGATAGAATAATTTTCGACATCCATTTTTCCGTTAACCACATCAATATCAACAATCTGGTAAATCCAGTTGCAGATGGTTTTCTGTACGTCTTCAAAATCCTGTTCCGTTGATGATCCCCAATATTGATCCCAGGCCGTTCCACCGGAAATTATATTGTATGTTGGCGTATCTTTCAATTGTCCGCGGTGGTATAAATGATGATGTGCTCCAATATGCATGGCATACTTAGATGAAGTCACCAATAAAGGAACAGCCGTGTTTCTAACCCATGTTGAAATATCGCCTACATACTGTTCCGCCTGATACGGTCTGTGACTTAACGAGAAGATCCAGTCTACAGTAGTATCTGAGTTTGCAGCGGTAAGTACTTGCTGTAACCAATTTAATTGCGCAGTACCGGTATGTTCTGAACTTAAACTAATGAATAATACATTTCCGGCCTGTTGTGCATAGTAATTTTCTGTTCCGGAAGAAATACCACGGTAACTTATCTCATTGATATAGAAATGATCGTAATAAGAGTTCATTCCTAACGAACCGTAAGTTTCATGGTTTCCAACGGTTGTCTGAATAGGAATATTTCCGGATAAGCCTCTGTTTTTCTTGAAATGTACGTGTTCGTAATGATCAAGCGTACCTACATCGACCTGGTCACCGACCATGAAAGTCATTGATATATTGTCATCAGGTGACAAGCTTGAGCCCCACTTCTGTCTAATTTTTCTTTTTGCGGCTGATACTAAAGAGTCATATCTTGGTTGCGCCTTCAGCTGGTTATCACCCATAATCAGGAAACGGATATGTCCGTCGGCAGTAGCTGCCTGTCCCGGATTTGGGAATGTTTTAAACGATTTTACCTCCGAAACTTCAGTTCCTGTCTTAATCCTGTAATAGTATTTGGTATTGGGAGTAAGATTGGTAAGCTTTACGCTGTGGTAGTAATAGTTATTCGGGTAACCGGAATCCGTAAAAATATTCGTTGTTCCGGTAACGGTTACGTTCAGATTCGCAGCGGTGGTTCCATATTCAACTATGGATTGGGGATTGCTGCTGGTCTTCCAGTTGACATAGATTGAAGTTGGCGTAGCCGTCTGCAGGTAAGGATGCAGCGTTTGTGCATGTGCACCAATGGCTAAGCCAATGCACAATAACAGCCACAAAAGGTAGATTTTTTTCATGATTAGTGTTGGTTTATTTAGACAAGACAAAATTATCTTATTGAAATCCAACAGCTTTTAACAGAATGTTACCCTTCCTTTATACTTAGCTTTCTTTATTGTTATCCCTGTTAAGAAATTGTAAGAAAATAACACTAAGCATTCTTCAGCATCTTGAAAACATATTCTTTGTAGCTTGCCCCGATAGGAATTTCAATAGTCCCAATTTCCACATCATAAGCAGTAAAAGCTGTAATCTTATTTAAATTGATGATAAACGAACGGTGTATTCTCATAAAGCCTTTCTCCTGCAGCTCAACTTCAATATCGCTGATCTTGTATTTGGCGGTATGCTTCACTCCTGCTCCCTGGTGCACCACAATATAATCTTTGATGCTTTCTATGAATAAAATATCTTCCGTATTGAATTTATTGAACTTCGCGCCGTTCTTGATGTAAATGAAATTTTCCTGCGGTTGGGAAATTACCCTGGCAGGTGTTGCGGGCATGCTTAGCCTTAAATAACGGTCGGTTGCCTTGAAAAACCTATCGAATGTAATGGGCTTCAGAAGATAATCTACAATATCCAGCTCATAACTTTCTAAAGCATATTCACGGTAAGCGGTAGTAAAAATGACTGATGGCGGGTTCTTCAGCGTTCTTAAAAAATCCATTCCTGTAATCTGAGGCATTTTAATGTCTAAAAACATAAGATCAACTGCAGTCGTACGCAGGACTTCTGCCGCTTTCAGAGCATTCGAACAGGTTCCAACTACTTCAAAGCCATCCAGTTTACTGATATGGTTTTGCAGCAGGCTTATGGCTAAAGGCTCATCGTCAACTAGCAGACATTTAATCTTCATTCTTTTATAACGTTTTGATCTTTAAGGTTTATTTCTATATGAGCGGTGAAATGAGTATCGCTCTTTGTGACAGTAAATGTATGAATTTTCGGATATATTTTCTCTAATTGCAGGCGAATATTATTCAATCCTATTTTTTCGCCTTCGGAAGGAATCTCATGCTTACTGATGGTATTCCTCACCGTAAACTCAAAATGATCGTTAATAAGCTTCAGATCAATATAGATTATCGGGGAACTCATGTCCTCACCCGCCCCATGCTTGAATGCATTTTCAACTAAAGACAATAATATCAGTGGCGCAATTTGCCCGTTATGATCAACCGCATGGTTGAAGGTCACAATCAGGCGTTCATCGTAGCGCAATTTCTCAAGGGAAATGTAATTATTGATGAGCGTAATTTCCTGGGAAACGGGAACAAACTTCGCGCTGCAGCGGTACAGGATACAATCTAATATTTCGGATAAGACCGCAATTGATTTTGAGGTGATCGGAGAATTTGTCAGCGACAGCGAATAGATATTATTCAGCGTATTAAACAGGAAATGAGGATTCAATTGCGCTTTCAATACTTTCAGTTCGGTTTCTGCCTTATCTTTTTCCAGCTGCAATGCCTTTTTCTGAATCAGATACTGGTCCTTGGTTAGTTTTATGAAAACGAACAACATGGCTAACGAAAACGTCTGCGCGAAATAAGCCTTGAACAGTTTTGAGTGGTCCGTGATTATTTCCAGAAACGATTCCTGCTCAAATGGCGGCGTACGTACAATCGGTTCCAGAACGTAGATAACTGTAGTCCGCGCAAATACCGAAATAAGATAACTTCCGATGAGAAACTCCACCCACACGAAAATATGATTCCTGGAACTCATTAAAGGCGGCAGGATACGATACGACAGAAAGTAAGCCCCTATAACGGAATACGTTACGTAAAATGCCGTCTCGATCATTTGGATTCTCAGCTCATCCGGATTGCCATGAAAGTTGTTCATGTTGACAAACATGATATAAATGCACACCCAAAAAAGAACGTGCGTGGTAAGCCTGTTGGCCGAAGTGTAATTGATAATTTTCTCGAATTGTGTCATAAGTGCTCCAAAGTTACTATTTATTTATAAAGAGAAATGCCTTGGCGACAAACAGGTATAAAAAGAAGACAAACAAATAAAAAAAAGGCATTAACTGTGTTTATCGACAATATTACCTTGTTTATAGGCGATTCTTACTGATATGTCGTGCCTGCAGATTTTGTAAGGATTTAAATACCACCTTTGACAAAAATTATTAAATCAATCATCATCACAAATCAAAAAAATGAAACAGTTTGCATTATTAATTATCTTGCTTTTCAGCTTAAATTCGTTCGCACAGCAACCCAGGGAATATACGCTGCAGGGAAAAGTGCTTGATCTGAAAACCAAGCAGCCTCTGCCCTACGCCTCCGTCACGTTAATCTCCGAATTAGCAGGGGAAAAAACCGTGTCTTCCGATGCCAATGGAGCTTTTATTCTGAATGGTATCCTTGGAAAATACCAATTGAAAGTAGAATTTATGTCTTACAAAACATTTATCAGGAACGATATTCAGTTGGACAAGGACATTATATTGGAAGATATTTTCCTGGACGATGATTCAAAACAATTAGAAGGAATAAGCGTTACAGCACAAAAATCTTCCGTAGAATTGAAATTGGACAAGAAAGTCTTTAATGTTGGAAAAGACATCCTCTCAAAAGGCGGTTCTGCTAATGATATCCTAAACAATGTACCGTCAGTCAGCGTTGATGTTTCCGGGAATGTGAGTCTGCGTGGCAATTCCGGTGTAACGGTTTTAATCAACGGCAAACCTTCGATGCTTACGTCCAATAATGGCTTATCCCAGATTTCAGCAGCGAATATCGAAAAGGTGGAAGTTATCACTAACCCATCGGCGGCTTATGAAGCGCAAGGCGGTGCAGGTATCATTAATATTGTCCTGAAGAAAAACAGCATGCAGGGCTTTAAC
>NZ_CAMLMK010000124.1 GCF_946481155.1 uncultured Flavobacterium sp. | reverse complement strand
AAATAATTTTCTAATTTTTAAAATATATCTAAAAATATAAGAAGTCTAATTTGTCTAAGCTGTCTAAGAAATCTAACGATCTAACTTGTCTAACAATCTAAGAAGTCTACTATGAAGTTACCCATAATAAAACACCTGACACAGTTCATCGAAGAAAACGATCAGGATTATTTAGTCGAAACTATTGAAGTATTGGAAGCCCTAACGGAAGTTTCATCGCTTAAGGATGAAGAATTGGACGTAATAGGGGAATTGATATCCAATATGTACGGCGCCCTTGAAGTACACAAAATGATAAAGCAGGGAACCGATAAAAAAGAAGCGCTTAATGCTTTCATGCAACGTGTTTTAGGTTCTATCGATAAATAAAAATAATACTCTTTCATTGCTAAGCTCTCTTCTTTACTAAGGAGAGAGCTTTTTATTTTACACTAGTTTAATCTTTAGAGGAAATTTACTATGCATTCATAATAAATTAACAATTTATTTATATATTAGCATACTTAACCTACAAAAAATATGCTTATGTGTAAAATTACCATGAATGCTATTTTAGTTTTATTGCTGTGCGCAACCCTTGTAAATGCACAGGAAAATGCCAAATCCGGGTACAAACCACGTCCGAAAGAATTTGAAATGTACCAGTTTTCCAATGACAGCATAATCCAATTAAAAATGCCTCCCGAAACCGGCTCAAGAAAAACTTTCGAAAGCAAACTTCCCTACCCTATCCTGTTCATCCACGGTTTAAATTCCAATTCCGAAACCTGGACTACAACAACAAATTACCTAGATTCACAATATTCCTTTACTTATGGCGGAAGATTCGATTTTTGCCTTAATGCCAATGATAACAATACTTCCACCAATAAAAATATGTGGCCAACAGCCGGTGCCGATATTGCAGCTTTTGAATCTTCAGCTCAAAACGGCGATTATTATTATGTGAATTTTGATGTGGGTACTGATGGCTCTTTTGGCCCGTCTTCTTCGGCTACGGCTTTTGCCTTGAGCAACCAATCAGCCATTGCAAAACAAGGCATTGCTGTGAAAAAAGCAATCGAGCGCGTACTTCAACTGACCGGAAAGGATAAAGTAATTCTGGTAGGCCACAGCATGGGCGGATTAGCATCAAGAGAATACATACAGAATCCGGCAAACTGGCAACCCGATAACAAGCACCATGTTGCAAAGCTTTTAACCGCCGGAACGCCGCACGGAGGAAGCAATATGAGCGGTTTTGGTTTTGGAGGGGCAATCGGTATGGATGAAAGTTCTGAAGCGGTTCGTGATTTAAGAACCTCTTATTACTACAGCGGTGAACCAGGTCGATTTTTATTCGGCGGTACTGAAATTCAGAATGCCTCCAACATGAATGACAATTCCTATACACCGGATTTTTATAATGTTGATTTGAATTGTAATGAAATTGTGAATGAAAATATTCAGGGACTAAACCAAAAAGCAATTGATAACCTAATCGATTTTTCAAGCGTAATCGGAAGGAAAAATGGCGGTTCAACAGATGGCGTTGTTGAAGAAACCGCGGCTAAAATGGACAATTTTTATCCGGGACTAGACTATCCTACTAAATATTTCTACTATTCGGCCTTTGCTTTTGTCGAGTTGCATACAGCGTTGCCAAGTCAGTATTACCATTTAATGCAGGGAATGGACGAACCGAATGTAAAAGAGTTGGCTTATCAAATCAGCACCAATAAAAACTATATTGGTTTTACAACAGTTCAGGCAACTTCTTCCGCAGATAACGATTATTATAAATTCGTGATTTCGGACGCTTCAAACACAAATGTTGTGGTAAGCAATATTGTAACAAGCAGTATGAATGCTACAATTTTAGACGCAAATGGAACGGCTGTTGGTATCGCGCAAAACAATACCGGTGCAACATTAAACTTCAGTCGCAGCTTAACGCCGGGCACCTATTTCTTAAAAATCACCAGTGTGACGCCAACGAACACCAACTACCAGACGCCTTATAATTTTACAATCACTAGTACACTAAATAACTCATTGGCAAGCCATAACCCTGTAAAATTTTATCCGAATCCGGTGAAAGACAAGCTGACAATAGAAAATATCTCAATTTCAAAAGCAAGCATTTATTCGGTTTTTGGACAACAGTTAGCGATAAAGGAATTTGACAATTCAGTGACTTCAAATATAATTGACTTGTCTTCCTATCCTAAAGGAATTTATATGATCACACTGGAAAACGGTTCAGAACAACAGACTATTAAAATCGCTAAAGAATAAAAGCAATTTCAGAAAATAAACCGCCAGACTTAAAGGAATAGGCTTTGTTTACAAATTAAAAGTCTTACGACGGGAGTACTTATATTTTTTTGCCACAGATTTAAAGATTAGTTATTAATCCGTGCTAATCTGTAAATCTGAGGCTTAAAATTTTGAGTAAAATGAAAATGCGATAAAATACATATTTTCAAACTATTTATGAGATAAATAAAAAGGCACTTCAATAGGCGCCTTCTTGTTTTTATAAATTATCATCGACAAACTTACCGCAATATGCTTTTATTTCGTCTCGGACTAATCGGAACTGATGCATAATCTCTTCTTCGCTTCCCCCCGCTTTCGCCGGATCCGGGAAATTATAATGCAGCTTTTTAGCATTGGTTGGAAAAAACGGACAACGTTCCTTCGCGTTATCACAAACCGTTATAACATAATCAAACGGAATGTCGTAATACTCATCGACATTGTTGGAAGTATGGGTCGAAATATCAATTCCGTCTTCTTTCATAATAGCAACGGCTCTTGGGTTCACGCCATGTGTTTCCACTCCGGCACTGTAAACTTGAGCTTTTCCGTTAGCAAAATGACGTAAATAACCTTCCGCAATCTGGCTTCGGCAACTGTTACCGGTACAAAGTACTAATAAATTCTTCTTCATACCTTAAACTTAAACAAACAGCCAAATAATGTTGATAATACAAAATTTAGCATCAAAGCCGAATATAAGCTGAAGTGCGATTACAGAAGTGGTTATGATAATCGGTTTTTTGTATTTGATAAAGAACTCTTTCATAATTAACAGCAAGATGTAGTTGTGCAACAAGCAGTTGCGGTTTGTAATTCGTTTTTATCTTCTTTAGTTGTACCGCAATTGTCTGAAGCCAGACAAGCCGTTCTTTTGCTAACCAGAACAAAATCTTTTCCATTAAAGTCCAGATTGTATTTTCCGATAGTATCCGATTGGTATTCCACTTCAATTTCATGGTCTTCAATCCCCAAAACCTTTTCAGATAAGGCAATGATAGCATTCAGTTTTTGCGGTTTTAAACGATGCTCAGTATCATTTGCATCCCACAATTGAAAATTAACGACTGTTTCTTTTCTAACTGTCCCACCACAGTCAATAAAGTTTTTGGTAATTAAGCCTACTTCTGTAACGTGGAAATTTTCCGGTACAAAAGTACCATTTGGCAATTGAAAATTTACGGCTTCCGCTGTTTTCAATACTTCTTTGATTTCTGATAATTTCATTTCGTTTTTATTTAATAGTTAGCAACATTTTGTTTTCAATTCGCTGGATATTCCCGAAAAATACAATTCCAGTTTTTTCATTGTGTCCGGATTCAGGCAGTAACAAATAGCCGTTCCTTCAATATTCCCTTTTATGATTCCAGCATTTTTCAGTTCTTTTAAATGCTGGGAAACTGTAGGCTGAGCCAATGGTAATTCGTTGACAATATCGCCGCAAATGCAGGTATCAACTTTTAGAAGGTATTCGATAATGGCAACTCTTGCCGGATGTGAAACGGCTTTGAACAAAGAGGCCAGTTCGTTTTGTGCGTCGGTAAAGAATTCTGATTTTGAAGCTCCCATTTTATTTATCTTTATATTGCAATATTACGATATACAAATTAAATAAAAAAGCATTTTATCAAAAAAATTAAATCAAAATAAATTCCTTACTTTTGGCTTCTTAAAAAAACCCATAGAAATGGCAAAAATCACATTGAAAGGAAACCCTGTAAATACAGTTGGTTCCTTACCTGAAATAGGTTCAAAGGCAAAAGATTTCACATTAGTAAAAACCGATTTATCAACAGCCTCTTTAGCTGATTTTAAAGGAACAAAATTGGTGTTAAATATATTCCCGAGTGTTGACACAAGTACTTGCGCTACTTCCGTTCGCAAATTCAATGAAACGGCCAGTGCTTTGGACAATACGAAAGTTTTATGTATTTCCCGTGATTTGCCTTTCGCTCAAAATCGTTTTTGCGGTGCTGAAGGATTGGCCAATGTGATCAATCTTTCGGATTTTAAAGATGATTCGTTCGGAAGTACTTACGGTTTAACCATAACTGACGGACCATTGGCAGGCTTGCACTCCCGCGTGGTAATTGTTTTGGATGAGAACGGTGTAGTTAAATATACGGAGCAGGTTTCCGATATTGTTGATGAACCGAATTACGAAAATGCTTTAGCTGCACTTTAATGGAAGTCAATAAAGATACCGCTTTCTTTAGCGGAAGATTAAAGAGTATCGGCTATGCTGTGAAGGGCGCCATAAAACTAATCACTACTGAGCATAGTGTAATGGTACAGTCTTCTATAGCGGTACTGCTGGTTATTGCAGGAATTTATTATGATATCTCCACAACAGAATGGATGTTTCAGGTTTTGGCTTTCGGAATGGTTTTGAGCATTGAAGGCTTAAACACCGCAGTAGAAAAAATCGCTGATTTCGTTCATCCGGATTATCATGAACGTATTGGTTTTATTAAAGATATTGCTGCAGGAGCTGTTTTCTTTGCTGCTATGTCGGCAATTGCCATCGGCATGATAATTTATGTGCCAAGAATTATGTAATTTCAATCAGATTGTTATTTTTGTATAAAAGAACACCTATTTAATGGCTAAAGCATCCAAAAAAGAAACTTCGGAATCCAGCGAAAATAAGAAAACCGGCGAGAAATCACCTTTGTTTACCCGTCGTCACAAAGTCCTTGTCGGGGCTTTGCTTATTTTATTTTCAGTGGCATTGCTGCTTTCTTTCATTTCCTATTATATCTATGGTGACTACGACCAGAGCGCGCTTACGTCATTTGCCGACAGAAGCGAGAAAACCTATAATTGGTTAGGGAAATTTGGCGCATATCTTTCAGATTTCTTTTTATACAAAGGATTTGGAGCTTCCTCCTTTTTATTCGTACGCTTATTCTTTTTGGCCGGAGCTTATCTTTTAGTAGATATTTCATTGGCAAAACTTAAGAATTCGATTTTCTGGGACATGTTTGCGATGGTAATCATCTCTGTGTTATTTGGATTTTTCTGGGACTATATTCCGCAATTAGGCGGTGTAATCGGTTATGAAATGAACCTTTTCGCACAGGATTATATCGGGAAGATCGGAACGCTTTTAGTATTGCTTTTTGGTATTTTGATTTACCTTATCCTCAAAATTAAAGTTTCTACCGAGGGTGTTAAAAATTTCTTCGAGAACAGAAGCAGAACTTTCAATGAAGAATTAAATGAAGGTATTCAAACAGCTGACAATGTTGTTGATACGCCAGAATCGATAATCAATGATATTATTGTTGATGAAGAAATCGTAAGCTCAAATCCTAGCTTAGATTTTAATGATGCGGAAGATGATGAGATTCTGTCCAACATAGAATTAAAAACAAATCCAAGCACTTTTGAAATTAATAAAGAAGCTTTAAAGCCCACAATAAGCAATCCTTCTGAAATTACGCTGAAAACTGTTCCTCCGGTAGCCGTTCCTCATGTTGTTGAACCTATAACTCCTATGGTTACGGAAACACCTAAATCAGAAGTAATTCATACATCCGACGACAGCTTTACCATCGAAAGAATTGAAGAAGAAGATGTTGTAGAAGAGAATTTAGCCGCTCGTCTCGTACAGGATTTCGGCGAATTTGATCCTACCTTAGAATTATCAAACTATCAGTTTCCCTCGATTGAATTGCTGAAAGAGTATTCTTCCGGCGGAATTACAATAAATCAGGCAGAATTAGAAGAAAATAAAAACCGAATTGTAGATACCTTAAAAAACTACAACATCGGCATCTCACAGATTAAAGCGACTGTCGGACCAACAGTTACCTTATACGAAATCGTTCCGGAAGCAGGAATCCGTATTTCAAAAATTAAAAATCTTGAAGACGATATCGCGCTTTCACTTGCCGCTTTAGGAATCCGTATCATCGCCCCTATTCCGGGCAAAGGAACAATCGGTATCGAAGTGCCAAACAACAATCCGACCATGGTTTCGATGAAAAGCGTAATCTCTTCACCGAAATTCCAGACTGCGGAAATGGAACTGCCTATTGCTTTAGGGAAAACGATTTCCAACGAAACGTTTGTAGTGGATTTAGCGAAAATGCCGCACTTACTGATGGCTGGTGCTACCGGACAGGGTAAATCTGTTGGATTGAATGCAGTACTGACCTCTTTACTTTATAAAAAACATCCGGCCGAAGTGAAATTCGTTTTAGTGGATCCTAAAAAAGTGGAGCTGACGTTATTCAACAAAATCGAAAGACATTATTTAGCAAAGCTTCCGGATGACGGAGATGCGATTATCACTGATAATACCAAAGTAATCCATACGCTGAACTCGCTCTGTATCGAGATGGACAACCGTTATTCTTTATTGAAAGATGCAATGGTCCGAAACATCAAAGAATACAACGAGAAGTTCAAGCAACGTAAGCTAAATCCTGAAAACGGACATAAATTTTTACCTTACATCGTATTGGTAGTAGACGAGTTCGCCGATTTGATCATGACCGCAGGAAAAGAAGTGGAAACGCCAATCGCACGTCTGGCCCAGTTAGCGCGTGCCATCGGAATTCACTTGATTATTGCTACGCAACGTCCTTCCGTTAATGTAATTACGGGTATGATCAAAGCCAACTTCCCTGCCCGAATCGCGTTCAGGGTAACTTCAAAAATCGATTCGAGAACCATTTTAGACACAGGGGGTGCCGATCAGTTAATTGGCCGGGGAGATTTATTATACACTCAGGGAAATGATATCGTACGTGTACAATGTGCGTTTGTGGATACGCCCGAAGTTGAAAAAATTACAGAATACATCGGTTCGCAAAAAGCCTATCCGAATGCTTATATGCTTCCGGAGTACGTGGGCGAAGAAAGTGGCATAAGTCTTGATATAGATATCTCGGAAAGAGATTCCATGTTCAGGGATGCTGCGGAAATAATTGTTACAGCGCAGCAGGGTTCTGCTTCATTATTGCAACGAAAACTCAAATTAGGCTACAACCGCGCCGGTCGATTGATTGATCAGTTAGAGGCAGCCGGAATTGTTGGTCCGTTTGAAGGCAGTAAGGCACGATCAGTAAATATTCCTGATTTGGTAGCTCTGGAACACTTTTTCGCAAACGAACAAAACAACATGTAAAATGAAGAAATTAGTATATCTGTTATCCTTTCTTTTTATTGGAATAACAGCAACTGCACAAAGCTCAAAGGCTAAAGATTTACTGGACGATGTTTCAGCGAAAGTGAAAAGCTACGACAATATCGTGATTAACTTCAGTTATTCGCTTCAGA
>NZ_CAMLMK010000123.1 GCF_946481155.1 uncultured Flavobacterium sp. | reverse complement strand
GGAACACAAAACATACATATTGAATGCGTATAACTGCACAATTTGTGTTTTGTATTTTTTGTTCAAATCTTCCACTTTGATACTGAAATTATCTGCCGGAAAAGTAGTGGCAATAGATAACAGGTAATTTTCTTTAGCGTAAGGAAAAAACCAACGCGCCTGCGGATTTTCTGTCGTGATTTTATTCCCTTTTTCATCAATCTGATAATTCAGGGAAAATTGAAGCGGCTTATTACTTTCACGGTAACTGTAAACGCTGTTGACATTGATCACTTCGTTTCCTAAACTATCCAACACCGTGATTTTCAGATTTTTAACCGTTCCCTTCTTCCCGTTTTCATGCACATCCAAAACCAGGTACGACGTAAAATCATAGCCGCAGTGCATCGCAGGAATTTGGGCGTACGAGAAAAATGAAAATACAAGAAAGATAAAAGACAACGTTAATTTCATATCATCTGAATTGGTCGCAAAAATACAAAAGCAGCACATTTAAACTTAAAATGCACTGCTTTTTATTTTCTCATTAAAAATAGTAGTCCTCGACACTATCGTCTTTTGACTTTTGACTTTCAATTACATTCCTGCAGTCAAATAGTTATAGATACTGGCCGTTTCTTCATCGGAAATTTTGGCTTTTTTCTGCATTCTTGCCAAAGTCACTTTCCATTCTTCCGGATTGTGTTTAGAAGGTTCGAATAATTTGTGGCATTTTCCGCAGTTGGCTTCAAACAGACTTTTGCCATGTTGCTGTTCTGCTGTTAGTTCAATGGTTTTTGATGTACTATCTGTTTTCGATGTCTGTACCACTTTCTTTGAAGCACACGATGAAATCACTACAGCGGCAATGGCCAATCCGAATACTTTTATTTTCATGTTTTTTGATTTTAGAACGTAAATATAACAAAAAAGCTTATTAAAATTAACTGCTCTTTTCTGCTATAAAACGTTCGAAGTATTCAGCTCTAAAGAAGGCACATACCTTCTGTTTGCGTTCCCTGTAAGCACTTTAGCAATCTGATCTGAAATTGCGCCATCGATCAGTCTGTCCAGCCAGAAAAACTCCCCTGCTGAATTTATTTCCAAAAAGTAGTACTCGTTTTCAGGAGTTACAATAATATCAACTGCACCATAATTGATTTGGTAGATATCCATCATTTGAAGCAATTTTTCTTCAATTTCCAATGGTAATTCATAAGGCACCCAATCTTTAAGCAGTACAGTTCCCTCTCTTCTCCAATCCAACTTTGCATTATCTAATTTTTGCGAATCGATAGCAAAAGTGAAGAGTTGATCTCCGACAATTGTCACGCGCAACTCAACAGCCTTTTCTAATTTCTGCTGGAATTGCATCGGGCAATACTGCAATGTTTCAATGCCATCTAAATCGCTTTCCTTAACTATATTGGTAAAAACCACATTTTCAACTCCGTCCTTAGTAATAGCAAAAGAACTCTGCATTTTAGCAATAACCCCATTCGGATTTTCGTTTACAAAACGTTTTGCTTCCTGCGGATTATTGGTGATACAGGTTTTTGGAACTTTCAGTCCTAAATGCGTGGCGATCTTCATTTGTTCTTCTTTGCTGTCCAATCTTCTGTACTGACTGAATTTACCAATCTGAAAACAATTAAGACTTTCCAGCATTCCAAACAATGTTGCCCGAACTTCCCCGTGCACGCTACCTAAAAAAGTGGCTTCAAGAACGCCTGACAAGCCGCTCCCTAAATTATGACTGCGTCGGTACCATAAGGCTGAAATATCATGAATCGAAACCCTTACACCCTGATAGTCTAAATATACTTTCCATTCATTATTTTCATAGCAGGTAGTTAATGCATATTTTAAAGGATACTCGTCGACATTAAATCGGATTGGTGTTGCGTTATACCCCTGTAATTTCTTCGAAACAATGTCAATACATTCATTATCACCGGAATGCGTGATGATTAATACTTTTTCCATACGTTTATTTTGTGTAACAAACACCAATGTTTCGGTGCTGTTTTTATAATGATTATTAATAATTTTCAAATTCAGAATCTAGCAGAGCTGTAGTTTGTCCTTAGCTACGCGTTCTACTAATTTTTCAGCGATTGTTTCTCCAATGGGATATCCTAAATCCCTCTGAATCATTCCCCATTCGCCTTGCGGATTTACTTCTAAAAAGATATACTGCCCGTCTTTTTGACGAATCATATCGATTGCTCCAAAAAACAATCCCATCTTTTTCATCATGATTGTTATGGCACTACAGACAGCTTCCGGTAAATCATAAGATTCCCAGGCTAATGCAACATCCGTCGCAATACGCCAATCCGTTTTTCCTTTTACTGAGGTTTCAGCATTTATTTTTCCCGTGTAAAAAATCCCGTCCACATAAATAATCCTTAATTCGTATGCCTTATCAATATTCCTTTGAAAAATCATTGGGCAATACGATAATGTATCCAGATTCTCCAAATCTTCTTCATGAATTGAAGTTGTTGGAAAAAAAGGAGTATCTCCTGACATGCTGCGGGAGAGCGAACCATGCAATTTCGCAATCATGTTTCCTTTACAAACCGAATAAAAAAAATCTTTGACTTTAACAGGATCATTAGTGAAAAGGCTTTCCGGAATCTCCAGCCCCGATGCAACGGCAAGCTTCAATTGTTCCAGTTTGTTTTCACCAATCTGATGATCTGCATTCATTGGATTCATCCAGGGCACGTGCGCAATAGATTCAAAAAACAAATTCCGCATCGTTGTATATTCCTGAAGGTACATTCTGTGAAAAGAATGATCCAAATCATCAGGAGGTGTGATCCCCCATAATTTCCTGTACCATACAGCTTCAATATCTTGTGTGGAAAAAGTACCCTCCGGTGTTTGTAGTACAACCGAAATACCTTCTGAATTACCAGTGTAGTCAAAACGCAGTTTATGCGAAAAATCATCAGCATTAAATCTGCAAACTTTTTTCCCTAGTTCTTCTAATCTTTTGATTACTATATCTATCGTATAATAATCATTGCTATGGCTTATGCACAATATCATAGTAAAAAAGAGCAATGACCTTGCGGCCATTGCCCTTATTTTATAATTTAGATGCTTGTTGTTCCATCTTCATCATTATCTGAAGGATACTTCATTGTGTGCATGATATCTGCAGTTGGTTTTGTTGCAGCTTCACTTCCTGGTCCTTCTTCACTATCCGATGGATATTTCATTGTTTGAACATTGTCTCTTAGCACGCTAGTTGCACCACCCTGGATAGCATCTTGCTCGTTTTTTGCTAATTGATTTTCTAAAAAGTTCGCGAAAAATGGTTTTTTAAGATTGTTGTCTTTCATAAGAATTTAAATTTATTAATTAATTGTCGGTTTTTATTTGCAAATAAATGACGAGCCAAATTACATTTTTTTTTACTTTATAAGAATAAATTGACATTATTTAAGTGTTAAAATTCATCCTGACTAACCATCTCACTTTCAAGTTGCTATTATATTTTTTTAACAAATTTTACAAAAAAGCATAAAAAAAACTGCCACGAAAGCAGTTTTTAAAATTTTTAAATCGCGAATTTTTACTTCACGTCCATCAATTCAACGTCGAAAATTAATGTTGCATCCGGCGGAATAACACCTCCGGCGCCACGGGAACCGTATGCTAAATAAGAAGGAATTACAAAACGGGCTTTATCACCCACCTGAAGTAAAGCAATACCTTCGTCCCATCCTTCGATAACCTGACCTCTGCCTAAAGCGAAATCAATTGGTTGTTTTCTTTTGTATGAGGAATCGAAAACCATTCCGTTGTCCAGCGAACCTTGATAGTGCACAGAAACAGTTTTTCCTTTTTCAGCCTGTTTACCATTCCCTTTTTGGATAATTTGGTAACGTAAGCCGCTGTCCGTTTTCTGAAAACCTGCTGCTAATTTTTCTAAAGCTTCTTCAGCCGCTTTTTTCTGCTCAGCTAATCTTTTCTCTCTTGAGCCTTCAAAGGTTCTGAAAGCTTCAATTGCATTCCATTTTTCAGCTTCTGCACCAACTCTGACAATTTCCAGAGTGTCAATAGTATCACCTTGCGCAATCGCATCAACCACATCCTGACCTTCTACCACATGTCCGAAAACAGTGTGTTTGTTATCTAACCAGTCCGTAGGAACATGCGTGATGAAAAATTGAGAACCGTTTGTACCAGGACCTGCATTTGCCATAGACAAAACGCCCGGTCTGTTATGTTTTAATTCCGGATGAAACTCGTCGTCAAACTTGTACCCCGGATCACCTGTACCTGTTCCTAATGGGCAACCTCCCTGAATCATAAAATCAGGAATAACACGGTGGAATTTTAATCCGTCGTAATAGGGCTTCCCTTGTGGCTTTACATCGTTCTCCAGTTTTCCTTCGGCCAAACCTACAAAGTTTCCAACCGTTCCCGGAGTTTTATCATGTGTTAGTTTTACTAAAACAACTCCTTTTGAAGTATTAAATTTTGCGTAAATTCCGTCTTGCATTTTGTTTTGCTTTAAATTTCTGATAGGCAAAATTACGAATTTAAAATGTAAAAAGTTTCATAAATTAATGACTTACTGTTTTCAGATAATTCAGATTCTGATTACATTTGAGGGAGAAAATCAGCAAGAAATGTCTGTCGAAATAATTACCTATCTGCCCGAATTTAAAAATAACTTCATTGCACTCAATAAAGCATGGCTGGAAGAATATTTTTTTGTGGAACCCCACGATATTGAAGTCTTTGAAAATATCGAAGAAGTAATCCTGGAACCGGGTGGTGAAATCTTCTTCTGCCTCGTTGACGGAAATGTTGCCGGAACCGTTGCAATGCAGAAAGTGAACGACTCGGTATATGAAATGGCAAAACTGGCCGTCGACAAAAAGTATCAGGGACAGAAATTGAGCAATTTATTGGTTGAAGCATGCATTGATTTTGCAAAAGCGAAAAAAGCCGACAAAATCATGCTGATGTCCAGTACCAAACTTGTACCGGCGCTAAATCTTTACAAAAAATATAATTTTATCGAAACGCCACTGGATGAAACCGATTACCATCGGGCGGATATCCAAATGGAATTGAATCTTTAACAAACATATTACCATGGAAATACCGAAAGATTATCTCGACATAAATAAAAAGACCTGGAACAATAAAACAGATGTTCATATTGCATCTGATTTTTATGATGTGGAAGGGTTTCTTAAAGGAAAAAGCACCTTAAACGACATTGAACTTTCACTATTAGGACCGGTTTCCGGAAAGAAAATATTGCATCTGCAGTGTCATTTCGGACAGGATACGCTTTCGTTTTCGAGGCTTGGCGCAAAAGCGACCGGTGTCGACTTATCTGACAAAGCCATTGAAAGAGCCCGGGAATACAACAAACAATTGAACCTCGATGCAGAATTTATCAATTGTGATATCTATGATCTGCCAAATCATCTTGACGAAAAATTCGATATCGTTTTCACCAGTTATGGTACCATTGGCTGGCTTCCTGACTTAGACAAATGGGCGAAGGTAGTTTCACATTTCTTAAAACC
Organism: uncultured Flavobacterium sp.; assembly: GCF_946481155.1. The sequence continues at coordinate 2,137 of NZ_CAMLMK010000123.1, read as the reverse complement.
GGGTGGAAAGTTTGTTTTTGCAGAATTTCATCCGTTCGTTTGGACATTTGACGACAACTTCAGGGAAATCGGTTACAACTATTTCAATGTAAAGCCTATTATTGAAGATGAATCCGGAACTTATGCCGACAGATACGCCGAAATTTCAGCACAAACCGTGACATGGAATCATCCCACAAGCGAAGTTTTAAATGCGTTAATCAAAAGCGGACTGGAAATCAATTCTTTCAATGAATATGACTATTCACCCTACAATTGTTTTAACGGTACGGAAGAATTCGAAAAAGGAAAATTCAGAATCAAACATTTAGAAAATAAAATCCCAATGGTATTCGCATTGGAAGCAACAAAAAAGTAATAGTAGTTATGGAAAGCTTATTTAACCCACAAGGCAATCAGGAAATTATTGCACGTATTAACAAATTACAACCTACTTCCTTATCCCAATGGGGAAAAATGACAGTAAGCCAAATGCTGGAGCACTGTCAGGCACCTTTGAAAGTCGCTTTTGGGGATATGATTTTGAAAAGAAGTCTGGCAGGATTTCTGTTTGGGAAAATGGCCAGGAAATCTTTAGTATCTCCAAAGCCATTTGATCATAATTTACCAACCGCAAAGGAATTCATCGTTACGCACGAGCCGGATTTCGAAACCGCAAAAGCTGAGTTAATAAAACATGTAACCCGTTTCAGTGAGGGTCCTTCAGCCATAAAGAATTTAAAGCATCCTTTTTTCGGACATATGACAGAAAACGAATGGGACATGGCACAATGGAAACATCTGGATCATCATTTGAGACAATTCGGAGCATAGTTAGACGGCAGTCGGCAGTGACCAGTTCGCAGAAACTTTGTAACTTTGCCACTTTTAACTTTGCAACTCAAAGAAACATGCGCATCGACATAATTACCGTTTTACCAGAACTAATCCGCAGCCCGTTTGAAGCTTCCATCCTGAAAAGGGCCATTGCCAAAGGATTGGTGGAAGTTCACATGCACAATCTTCGCGATTACAGCACCAACAAACACAAGAATGTGGATGATTACCAATTTGGTGGCGGAGCAGGAATGGTCATGAGTGTTGAACCGATTGACGCCTGCATTTCAAAACTGAAAAGTGAGCGGGACTATGATGAAGTAATTTACATGACTCCGGATGGAGCAACCCTGAACCAGCAAATGGCGAATTCGATGTCATTATTGAAAAACATCATTATTCTTTGCGGACATTATAAAGGCGTCGACCAGCGGGTGCGCGATTTATTCATAACTAAAGAAATTTCCATTGGGGATTATGTTTTGTCAGGAGGCGAATTGGGCGCGGCGGTTTTATGCGACAGTATTATCCGATTGATTCCGGGAGTTTTAAGCAATGAGACTTCAGCATTGACAGACAGTTTTCAGGACAATTTGCTTTCCCCTCCTATTTATACAAGACCTGCAGAATACAAAGGACATAAAGTGCCGGACGTATTGCTAAGCGGTAACTTCGCAGAAATAGAAAAATGGCGCGAGCATATGGCTTACGAGCATACTAAGAACAGAAGACCGGATTTGTTGGAAGAGTAAATTCAGTTCGCAGTTGCAGTTTACCCGTTATACTCTAAAAAAACAGAAACATTATCTTACTTCTTGTCTCTTGCCTCTATTTTCTTCAATCTCTAAAAAACTTTGTAGTTTAAAATAAAATTTGTAATTTCGCAGCCTTATTCAGCCCAACCTCTGACGATAACCGTGAATGTTGCTCTGATTCAAACATTTAACATTAGTAATCATGTCAAGTTTATTAAAATTTGTTCAAGACGAATTAGTAACAAAAAAAGATTTCCCTGATTTCGCAGCTGGTGATACCATCACAGTTTATTATGAAATTAAAGAGGGTGAAAAAACCAGAACTCAGTTCTTCAAAGGAGTTGTTATCCAAAGAAGAGGTGCTGGTAACACAGAAACTTTCACAATCCGTAAAATGTCAGGTGCTGTTGGTGTAGAGCGTATCTTCCCAGTTAACATGCCGGCTTTACAGAAAATTGAATTGAACCAAAGAGGTAAAGTTCGTAGAGCTCGTATCTACTACTTCAGAGAACTTACTGGTAAAAAAGCAAAAATCAAAGAAAGAAGAAGATAATTCACTTTCTGAA
>NZ_CAMLMK010000122.1 GCF_946481155.1 uncultured Flavobacterium sp. | reverse complement strand
TCCGCTGCCGACGCCACTTCAACAGGAGGTCATTGGAATCCGACATTCAAAAAACACGGAAAATGGGGTGTTGGAGAATATCATAAAGGCGATATAGGAAATTTTGCAGCAGATGCGGAAGGAAACGGAAAAATTATCCTAACCACTGATGAATGGTGTATCGGATGTGGTGACCAAACCAAAGATGTTTTAGGAAAAGCCATTATTGTACATAAAGCTGCCGATGATTTTACCACTCAGCCTACCGGAAATGCAGGAGGCCGCGTGGCTTGTTCTGCAATTATACGTTAATTGATGGCTGACAAGGAATTACATTATTTTAAAAATGCTGCCGAATGGAGAAATTGGCTTGATAAAAACCATAATTCTTCAAAAGGCGTGGAACTTATTTTTTATAAGGTAGGAAGCGAATCGGAAAGTATGCGCTGGGAAGAAGCGGTTCAAGTGGCATTATGTTACGGCTGGATTGATTCTACGGTCCGGAAACTGGACGAAGAAAGACGAAAACAAGTATTTACCCCACGTAAAGACAAAAGCGCCTGGAGCAAGGTTAATAAATCACATATTGAAAAACTCACCGCCGAAAACCTGATGCATGAGAGCGGTTTTGCGAAAATTGAAATTGCAAAGAAAAATGGCTCGTGGACTTCGCTTGATCATGTGGAGGATTTGATTCTTCCCACGGATTTACAGAAAGCTTTCAATGAAAATAAAAAAGCCTTTGAAAACTATAGCAATTTTCGTTTCACCTATCAAAAACATTACCTCTACTGGCTGAATCAGGCGAAAAGAGAAGAAACCCGGAAAGCCAGGGTTGCCGAAATAATTAAACTGTGCGAAGCCAATATCAAATCAAGGCATGATAATTTACCGAAAACTTAATACTAAGTTTGTATCCGATACCTAAAAAGATATAGCTTTGCGGAATAATTCCCAATAATGATTAACCCTTCTACAAACGGATGGATTGATAAGTTTTTTGCAGAGCAAAAGCCCTTGCCGCTGCCTGTTGTCGTGTATCCTTCCTCTTTTTATGCTAACGTTAGAAAAACGGGTTTCATTTATGGACATACAGTTGGTTTTGATGTTGAAAAACCGATTCATACCAAAGGCTGGACTTCCGAAGAAATTACAAAAGTTGCGTTGCTGAATACACTTTATGGCGTTTTCGGATTAGTGACGCATGAAGGAAATCCAAAAGATTTTATCGAGCATGCGATAAAGTTTTATAAGAAAATGAATCCGGAGGGCTTTAATCTGTTAAAGAAAATGCTTCCCGATTCCACCCCAAGCCAAAAGCTGGAAGAAATGATTGATGAGCGTGTTCAGACGAATGACAATATCATCAGCAAAAACTTCTCGCATATTGTGACCAATGCATTGCTTTTTATGGATGTACTGGCTTTCCAGCAATATTTACAGCACCATGAAATCCCGGGCAATTATCTGAAAAAGCTGGAGGAAATTACCATCAGCATTGTCTCTTTAGCGCTTAAAACGAAAACTACAAAATCGAAATATGATGATTTGCTGATCAAGTTATTTGAATCATCAGTACGGTATACTAAATTCTCCAAAGTCAATATTGAGAACATTGATACTCTCGAATTAAGTTATTTTGAATCTGCGCTGGAAAAAAATTATCTTTTGGATATTGCAGGAATGGCGATGTGGAGCGATGATGTGCTGGAGAAAGAAGAAAGCGATTTATTGTACCGATTGGCAGAACTTCTCGGCATTAAAAAAGAAGCTGCAAGCGAAAGTATAAAATCCATAGATACCTTCATCAAGCGGTACCACAAGGAAATTCCGTATTTTAAGTACTCGAATCCTGTTAAGCACTTTTACGATCAGGCGACGCAGAATGTAGTTGTACTGATTACCCGAAATAAAAACCGACTGATAAAAGAGATTTCACAAAGTGGTGAACTAATGGTTTTATTAGCGCATTCTACGCACAGGGATTTGGACGCCAAAGAAAAAAAGAAAGTCAAAAAACAACTTCTGGATATCTGCAAAACGATTCCGTCGCTTACGATTTTCTTATTGCCCGGCGGAGGTTTACTGCTTCCGATATTGGTGAAGTTCATCCCAAAAATGCTGCCTTCCGCCTTTAACGAAAACCTAGATTCCGAATAAAAAAAATCCGCTGAAAAGCGGATTTTATATTTAGAACTTCAATTGATATACTTCGTCGAGCTTGTCATTTGAATCGATATTCACATTCAGATCAGTAACATATCCGGAGTTCAGGCCGTATACCCAACCATGAATGCTCACCTCCTGCCCTGATTTCCAGGCAGACTGAACAATCGATGTTTTGGCCAAATCATACACTTGCTCTTTTACATTAATTTCTACAAATCGGTTAAAACGCTCCGTTTCATCTTCGATGATATCAAGCTCGTCTTTATGAAAACGATAAACATCTTTAATGTGTCGGATCCAGTTGTCAATAATTCCGATAGAATCATTACCCATCGCCGCTTTAACGCCTCCGCATCCATAATGTCCGCAAACAATAATGTGCTTGATTTTTAACGCATTCACAGCATAATCCAAAACACTCAACATATTCATATCACTGTGAACCACCATATTGGCAATATTTCTGTGAACAAATACTTCTCCGGGTTCTGCGCCTATAATTTCATTGGCAGGAACACGACTGTCCGAACAGCCAATCCATAATAAAGGAGGGTTCTGCCCTTGTGATAAATGCTTAAAATAATTGGGATTAGTTTCCAGTTTCTTTTCAACCCACTCCTTGTTATTGTCTAAAATCTTCTTATAAAAATCGCTCATTACCATAATTTTCACTTGTTATATAGAAACCAATCTGACAAGTCGTTTCATGCGACTAATGTACGTCAAATTGGTGAATAGTTAGTATTGTTTTAATTTGTCGTTAACTCCTCAATCGCTTCTTTATGCGATGAAATGTTATTATTTCTGTATTTAATCAGGGCATCGTGTTCCATGAAAACATGATTATTCACATATTTTGAATTCTCCAGCTCATAAATTTCCTTGAATCCGATAAGGGAAACATCAATGTTTTTCTCCACCGCGTTAATGTGTTTGAATTCTTTGATCAGATCAATCACATCATGGGCAATATAAACCGTATCCGATGCATTTATAACCACAGAAGAATCTTCCGGGAGATTGTTTAAAGTCATTTTAATTGCGGCTTTGTTTAGAAACGAAACTTCCTGGGCCAAATCAATGTGGATAATATCTCCGTCTTCGTATTCTTCTTTACGGAAATAATACGCTCTTTCAAGATTTCCTTTCAGTACGAAAATGATACTTATTATCATTCCCAACGCAACACCCTTCAGTAAATCCAGAAATACTACCGCTAATAGTGTCGCAATAAATGGGACAAACTGATACTTCCCTTTCTCCCAAAAGTGCTTGATTGTTGCTGGTTTTGCCAATTTATAACCGACAAGCAAGAGTACCGCCGCTAGGGTTGCTAAAGGAATTTTATTCAAAATCATTGGAATTGCGACTACGCTTAATAACAGTAATGTACCGTGAACAATCGCCGACATTTTTGTTTTTGCACCGGCATTAACGTTTGCAGAAGTACGGACAACCACTGAAGTCATCGGCAATCCCCCTAAAAGTGAACTTATAATATTTCCAATACCTTGTGCCCGGAGCTCATTATTGGTATCGGTGTAGCGTTTTTGAGGGTCTAATCTGTCGGCTGCTTCAATACATAACAAACTTTCAATGGAAGCAACGATAGCAATGGTTAGCGCTACAATCCAGACTTTAGAATTTGTTATTGCAGAAAAGTCCGGAAATAGAAAAATATCCTTAAAATCTTGCATTGATGATGGCACCGGCAAGGAAACCAAATGCTCTTTGGCTATAGCCAGTGAACTTCCGGAAGCGGTAAATATTTCGTTTAGGGCAACTCCAATTACTACTGCTGCTAAAGCACCCGGAACGAGTTTTATCTTCTTTAAAAAAGGAATCTTATCCCAGGAAATCAATATTGCCAATGAAATGACTGTGATTAGTACGGAACCCAATTGAATATAATCTAATGCTCCTAACAAAGTCGAAAAGGTATTTTCACCATCAAATTGGAGAAAGGATTCATCACCTTCAAAATCAGCATCATAACCAACTGCATGCGGAAGCTGCTTCAGGATGATGATAACCCCGATCCCTGCAAGCATTCCTTCAATTACATTCGTGGGAAAATAATTTGAAATACTTCCTGCTTTTATAAAACCTAAGGCCAACTGAATAAGCCCTGCCAGAAAAACGGCTAAAAGGAAAATATTAAACGCCCCGAAATCAGTGATTGCTGCAAGCACGATAGCAGTTAAACCAGCGGCCGGACCGGAAACACTTACATGAGATTTACTGAAGTAACCTACTACAATTCCGCCAATAATCCCGGCTATAATTCCGGAAAAAAGTGGAGCTCCAGAGGCCATCGCAATACCTAAACATAAAGGTAAAGCCACAAGAAAAACAACCAAACCTGAAGCAAAATCAGATTTGAGGCTGCCAAAAATATTTGATTTTTTTGTCATAAACCAATAAAAATATAATACAATTAATACTTCAGCTATCAAGTGATAACCGACTGATAATCAAAAATGATTAAAATTTAAAATGTATTATACCAGTTCGGGCGGAGGAGAGAAAATTTCTTCCGAAACATTGTCGTGTTTCAGCTCGTTTTCAATATTTATAACGGAAGAGGTATTTGTAAAAACAACAGAGGAAATCTGAAGTACATGACCAATGCTTACGGGAATCTCCTTTACTTCTTTTTGAATTTCTTCTTCGGAAAAAGTATAAGCAATTGAAGTATCGGCATCCCTTTCAATTAGCCCAATAACAGTAGGCGTTGCCAAAAAGGCAAAGAAAAGAAACAATACTATGTTTGCCAGAAATTTCATGTTGCGAAAATAGAAAATTTAAATTTATTGCAACAGACATTGTGAAATTTTTAATATTAACTTTCTGTTAAATCGCTTCATCCATCCAGGCTTTCATCATCCACATAGTTTTTTCCTGTTCTTTAATGAAGTCGCTCATCATGGCATTTGTTCCTTCGTCTTCGCTTTCATCTGATTGTTTCAAAATAACTCTTTCAATCTTCAATAATTCTGTTAATGAGACAATTATCAATTGGATTGCCGGTTCATCATCGGAAACATTTTTGCCGACTTTCAGCTTATTGTTAGCAGTATAATCTTCAAAAGTGTGCAGCGGAATTCCTCCCAGTGTAAGAATACGCTCAGCAATCATATCAATTTTCAGCTGGCTGTCATTATACAATTCCTCGAATTTTACATGAAGATCAAAGAATCTTTTTCCGCGAATATTCCAATGTAAACCTCTCAGATTCTGATAATACACCTGAAAACTTGCTAATAGTATATTTAATTCGGCGACCACAATTTTAGTTTCTTTTACAGGTAATCCTAAGCTATTCTTTTTCATGATGTTATCTTTTATTTTTTTACAATTATAAAATTATCAAAAAAATCAGACGTCAAATCATAAATTAAATTGATAGATTTTATAATTTTATCGAAAATACCTATTCAATGACAATCACTCAATTATATTATGTATTGGCTGTAGCCGAACATAAAAATTTTACTCTGGCCGCTGAGAAATGTTTCGTTACGCAGCCGACCTTAAGCATGCAGATTCAAAAGCTGGAAGAAGAATTAGATATCCTGATTTTCGACCGAAGCAAAAAACCTATTCAGCTTACTGAAATTGGAGCAAAGATTGTTTCACAAGCTAAAAATATTGTGAACGAATCGGGTAGAATTAAAGATATTGTCGATCAGCAAAAAGGGTATTTTGGCGGTGAGTTCAAGATTGGAATTATCCCAACCGTGATGCCTACGCTCCTACCGATGTTCCTTACCAATTTCATTAATAAGTATCCGAAAATCAATTTGGTAATTGAAGAACACAATACTGAAGAAATTATCAAAAAATTGAAAAGTGGTCATCTTGATGCTGCCATTGCTGCTACGCCACTTGAAGAAGAAAACATTAAGGAAATTGTGTTGTACTACGAGCCATTCGTGGGTTACTTTCCTGAGAATCACAGGAACATGAGTAAAGAAGAAATTGAAGTGGACGATTTAGATATAGACAACATTTTATTGTTGCAGGACGGCCATTGTTTCAGGGACGGAATCCTGAATCTGTGCAAGAATGCGAATGAAAATCATGATAATCGTTTCCAGATTGAAAGCGGAAGTTTTGAAACACTAATCAAACTCGCCGATGAAGGTTTAGGAATAACACTGCTTCCCTATTTGCACACCTTAGATCTGAGTGAAAAGAACAAAGAAAAACTTCGTCATTTTAAAGAGCCGAGACCAGCACGCGAAGTCAGTCTGATTTTTCCAAAAAGTGAACTGAAGATGCATATCATTGATGCGTTGCGAAATACAATAGCGGGAGTGGTAAAAGGTGCCATTGCTTTTCACAATGTCCAGATAATCAGTCCGCTGACAAAAAAATAAGGAGCATCTGCTCCTGTATTTCTCTTGGGTTAAGTTTTAGTAGGGTTATATTAGTTATTTTCGATGACAACCAGACAGGGTTTCAACTCTGGTTTCTGTGAAGTAAAATAGTTCAGCCATTTGCTAAGTGTCTCAATTTCATAAGGTAGCAAATTCTTAATCGCTTTCTTAAGCTCTTTCATAAAAAGCACAGGATCAAAGCTCACTCTTTCCAATACCGATTTGGTATAATCATAAATCATTCGTGGCATAATCAATTGTGTATTAGTAGTTTAACTTCTATTGAACAATGTAAAATTATTGAAAAGATTTTTTACCCGCAAGAAAAAAAGCAAAAAAATATCGATTAAATGCAAAATATTTCGACAAACTACACGTTTTTTGCAAAAAATGCGTTAAAAAACCTACATTTTAAATATTTGACTTATAAAAAATATAATTACAAAGCATAAAAAAAGAGTCATATAGACTCTCTTTTGTTTTTGGTTAAGTATAGGTAGGGTTTTAAATTATGTTTCAATTACGATCAGACAAGGTTGTAATTCCGGTTTTTGCGAAATAAAATACTTCAGCCATTTACAAAGTGTCTCAATTTCGTATGGTAATAAATTCTTAATTGCTTTTTTAAGTTCTTTCATAAAAAGCGTAGGATCAAAGCTTACTTTTTCCAATACCGATTTGGTATAATCATAAATCATTCGCGGCATAATCATTCAGCATTATAATTTGACTCTGTAAGAACGTAGTGTAAAATTATAGAAAAGAATTTTTACTACCAAGAAAAAAAGTGAAAAAATATCGATTAAATGCAAAATATTTCGATGAAAAGCGTTTTTTTATTAAAAAAATAGTTAAAATCTTACGATTCTGTAATTTTAAAAAACATTGAGAAACAAAAAAAGGAGCCGAAGCTCCTTTTTTGGGTTTAAGTTTTAGTTAAGTTATATAGTTAATTCTCTATGAGCGTTAAACAATTTTGCAGTTCAGGTTTTTCTTGGGTGAAAAAACGCAACCATTTGCTAAGTTGTTCAATTTCATAAGGCAGTAGATTTTTAATTGCTTTTTTAAGTTCTTTTAAAAAAAGCATAGGGTCAAAGCTCACTCTTTCAAGCACCGATTTTGTGTAATCATAAATCATTCGCGGCATAATCAGTTAGGTATTAATAAGTTAACTTGGTAAGAACGTAGTGTAAAATTATACAAAAGGAATTTCACCACCAAGAAAAAAGGCAAA
>NZ_CAMLMK010000121.1 GCF_946481155.1 uncultured Flavobacterium sp. | reverse complement strand
GCCTTCTTCCCTACCAATGAAATCGAAGACCAGCAAAGCCTCTCAAGCTGGATTCATTACATTTCAGCTGGCTTATTTTTTACCACATTAGCCTATTTTTCACTATTCAAGTTTACTAAGACAAAAGGCGAGCTTACCGAAATGAAACGAACCCGAAATAAAGTGTACAGGATCTGCGGTTCAATTATTTTCTGTTGTATCGCAATGCTGCTTTTGTATAATGTACCATTTATAAAAGAAACTCTGAAGCACACTCACTATTTTCTCTATCTGGAGATTATTGCTTTATGGGCCTTTGCCTTTTCATGGCTCGTAAAATCAGAGATAATTTTAGGCGACAAGGAAACAATGAAAGACGATTTGATTGAAGAGTTATAAATGAAAAAAGCCCCGATGAATCGGGGCTTTTTTATGATATGAATACACTTATGCTTTTTTATCAGCATTTGCTTTCTGGCTTAATTCCAATGAAATCGCAGAACGTTCCATTTTAATTTTACCAGCCATAGTTTCCACGATAACGGAATCCTCGTATAACTCAGCGATTTTTCCGTGAATACCTGATTTAGTGATGATTTTGTCACCTACTTTCAAAGCAGCTTCGAATTCTTTTTCTTTTTTAGCACGTTGCTGTTGCGGTCTGATCATTAAAAAATAAACCACTACAAACATTAGCAGTATTGGCAAAAATTGGCCCATTTGTCCCATAATATCTTAATTTATTGGTCTTGTAACCAGTGATCCTGGCTTTGGTGAAACATTAGCTTTGATGGTTACTTTCTCAGAACCTTCTTTTGTATTGGTAGTTAAAGTAACGGATTTTTGTTGTTTCCCCGGTTTTCCTGAAGAATCAAAAGTAACTTTCATAGGTGCAGAAGCTCCCGGTTTGATAGGCTCTTTTGGCCAGTCAGGAACGGTACACCCACAGCTTCCCTGAGCATTGATGATGATTAAATCCGCTTCACCTTCATTGGTGATAGTGAAAACGGTTTCTGCCTTCACGCCTTCTTTGATATTTCCGAAATCGTGTTCCGTCTTATCAAATTTGATTATCGGCAATTTACCTGAAGCAGCATTTTCTGCCATTGTTTTTTCGACATTCGCAGGATCGATCTTGTCTGAAGCATTTTCGTTTTTACAAGCAGTTGACATTACTAAAGCAGCAATAGCCAATACTCCAAAAGTTTTTCTAATCATGTTTTTTAAAAAAAGTTAATTACATTAAACCTCTTCCGGTTTTGATTAATTTATTTTCTTTTTGGTACTCTTTTACTAAGTTGTCCAAAATTCCGTTGATAAAAATACTACTTTTTGGTGTAGAATATTCTTTTGCCAATTCTAAATATTCGTTAATTGTAACTTTTACCGGAATCGATGGGAATTTCAAAAATTCGCAGATGGCCATTTTCAGAATAATCGTGTCAATTTCAGCGATACGCTCTGCATCCCAGTTTGGTGTCTTATCAATAAATTCTTTGGCAAGCTCATTATTGTTCAGGACCGTTTTACGGAAAAGATTTTTCACAAACTCTTTATCATCGGAATCCTTATACAGTTTCGGCACAAAGAACGAAGTATCTGTCGCTGATTTCAATTGCTTCAATTGCTTCACAATCATTGTGTTAACTAATGGAATATCGTCTACCCACGTTAGCTTATGATCTTCCAGATAATCGTACAATTTTTCGTTTGGTGCAATAACTTCTGAGAAAATATCAACGATAAACTGCTTGTCTTCCTCAAAACCATTAGCCGGAGCACTCATGTATTTTTCATACAATTCGCTTGACTTTACAGCCTCTAAAAGCAACAGGATATAATCGTCATTATTTTTCCAATTGTTGATTTTTCTGTCTTCCAAAGCAATACTCAATGAATTATTTTCAGTCAATAACTCAAGTACTTTGTTGTTTACAAACTTGTTGTTGGGATTGCGTTCTTCTTTTGTAGCAAGATGTTTTTTACTGGATTTATCGATGAAATCTTCTTCCGATTTCTTGATTTCCACCAAAGCGGAAAGCATGATAAGATATAAATCCTGAATATTTTCGATACTTTGAAAAAGGAATTTCTCTTCCTTATCAAGATTATCGGAATTGTTCTGATGCATTGCATAAATAGATTGCATCACTTTCACACGGATATGTCTTCTGTTTAACATCTTTTGTAAGAACTTTAAAAATTAACGGAGCGAAAGTAGTCTTCCGCTCCGCAAAATTATGAAATATTATTTTTGAAAAGCTTATATAAATAAACTTTCTCTACTACTTCTTAGCAGCGTTTTCTTTTTTTCTTGCATCAATACGGTCCTGAGCCATTCTCATAGCTGCCTGGTGTGTCGTAAGGTTGCTTTCTTTTGCATAGTTGAAGATATCCAGTGTAGTGTTATAGATATTTTCAGTTCTGCGCATTGCTTCTTCTTTACCGTAACCAGCAATTTCACCATAAACATTGATGATTCCACCAGCGTTAATTAAGAAATCCGGAGCATATAAAATGCCTTTTTCCTGTAATCTTGCACCGTGAACCTGCTCTACTGCTAACTGGTTATTTGCCGCACCTGCGATAACTTTAGCTTTTAATTTTTCGATAGTATCGTCGTTGATGGTAGCTCCTAAAGCACAAGGTGCATAGATATCCACATCAGCACTGTATAAATCGCCGCCCGAGAAAACTTTAGCACCGTATTTAGCGCCCACTTCCTGTAAACGAGCTTCATTGATATCAGCAATCTGAACGATAGCGCCTTCTTTAGAGATTAACTCTACCAAAGTTTCACCAACATGTCCGATTCCCTGAACCAATATTTTTTTACCTTCTAAATTATCAGAGCCAAACTGGTATTTCGCAGCGGCTTTCATACCCATATAAACACCATAAGCTGTTACAGGCGAAGGGTTCCCGGAACCACCTCTTTCTTCAGAAATTCCTGTTACATAAGGAGTATAATCTCTGATTAAATCCATATCCGGAGTCGTAGTTCCCACGTCTTCAGCAGTAATGTATTTTCCGCTTAGGGAATTTACAAACTGTCCGAATTTAATAATCAGTTCCGGAGTCTTATCCAATTTAGAATCCCCAATGATAACCGCTTTACCTCCTCCAAGATTTAATCCGGAAATAGCCGACTTGAAAGTCATCCCGCGGGACAAACGCAAAACATCATTTAAAGCTTCCCACTCATTAGTATATTTCCACATTCTTGTACCGCCTAAAGCAGGTCCTAAAACTGTGTTATGAACACCAATTATTGCTTTTAAACCAGTATCTTTGTCGTGACAAAATACGATTTGCTCATGATTATCAAATGAAACCTGACCGAAAACCGGGTCGATTTTGTGAAGCTCATTAGCGTTAGTAACTTCTGTTATCATGTTATAAATGTTTTTTTATAGGTTGAATTAAATTCAAAAACAGGCTGCAAAATTACATCTTTATTCAGAATATTTCAACACAAAACGCTTATTTTAATTTTTCTTTAATATTTATTTTCGAAGTAGAATAAAGTATTTTTAGAATTAAATTTAATTTTTTAACAGTTAAAAAAAGATTTTTTTAAAATATACGAAATACAATGAAAGAACTTCAATATTTAAACAAATATTTCATCAAATATAAATACCGTTTTTTACTTGGTATTCTAATCACAATTGTAGCACAATTCTTCACATTATATACTCCGAAATTAGTTGGCGATTCGATTAAAGTTTTAGAGAACAGCAAATTAACAAAAGAAGTAGTGGAAACCGATTTGCTGGAGAATATCGTTTTGATTCTTGTCACCACTTTAATTGCTGGTTTTTTGACCTTCCTGATGCGTCAGACCTTGATCGTGATGTCGCGTCATATCGAATTTGACCTGAAAAATGAAGTTTTCCAGCAGTACGAAAGGCTTACACAGAATTTCTACAAGCAAAACCGCACCGGTGACCTGATGAACCGTATCAGTGAAGATGTTGGGAAAGTACGCCAATATGTTGGCCCGGCCGTAATGTACTCCATAAATACAATTATCCGTTTTGCTGTGGTAACAGTTCAGATGTATTTGGTTTCGCCAAAACTAACCCTCTATTCCCTTTTGCCATTACCGATTTTAGGATACAGCATTTTCAAAATCAGTTCGGAAATCAACAAACGAAGCACAGCATATCAGCAGAATTTATCCAAGTTATCTACGTTTACCCAGGAAATGTTTTCAGGAATCCGCGTAATTAAAGCCTACGCATTGGAAGGCCAGAAGCAAAACGAATTTGAAGGTCTTTCCAAAGAAAGCAAAACCAAAAACCTTGATTTAGCCCGTGTTCAGTCTTTATTTGGCCCGCTAATGATCCTGCTTATCGGCATTAGCAATCTCGTGGTGATTTATGTGGGCGGAATAATGTACGTCAACGGCACCATTCCGGATATAGGTGTAATTGCACAGTTCATTTTATACATCAACATGTTAACGTGGCCGGTTGCTTCTTTGGGTTGGGTTTCTTCCATGGTTCAGGAAGCTGAAGCGTCTCAGAAACGTATCAACGAATTCCTGAAAGTCGTTCCCGAAATCCAAAATGAAGTGGACGAGCAAACTGAAATTGAAGGCAAAATTACTTTCGACAATGTTTCTTTCACTTATGAAGACACCAATATCGAAGCCTTAAAGAATGTATCTTTTGAAATTGACAGAGGGGAAACTTTGGCTATACTTGGCAAAACTGGTTCCGGAAAATCTACCGTTCTTTCCTTAATCAGCCGTTTGTATGATGTTGAAAATGGTGCAGTGAAAATCGACAGTACAAACATTAAAAACCTCAATTTATATGATGTTAGGGATCATATCGGGTTTGTACCTCAGGATGCTTTCCTGTTTTCCGATTCGATAAAAAACAACATCAAGTTCGGAAAAGAGGAAGCAAGCGACGAAGAAGTAATCGACGCAGCAAAAAAAGCTATAGTACATCAGAACATTATCACCTTTAAAAACCAATACGACACGGTATTAGGCGAACGTGGCATCACACTTTCGGGTGGACAAAAGCAACGTGTTTCTATTGCGCGTGCCATGATTAAGAACGCTCCTATTCTATTATTGGACGATTGCTTATCCGCAGTAGACACCGAAACGGAAGAAGCCATCCTAAACAATTTAATGGATTTTTGTAAAGATAAAACTACGATTCTTGTAAGCCACAGGGTTTCATCTGCTAAAAATGCAGACCAGATTATCATCCTTGAAGACGGGAAAATCATTCAGCAGGGCTCGCACTATGAGCTTGTAAATCAGGAGGGTTACTACAAAGAATTGTATTATAAACAACTTTCTGAAAAAGAATTGCAATAAAATCTTGGTTATTTTGGTTTTTTTTTGGATTTTTGGTTTCTACATAACACAATTAATATCGACAGAAGGATTATGAGAGAAAATGATTTGTTAGAAAAAGAAGAAATTTTTTCTAAAGTTTTAAGAGCAGGAAGAAGAACGTATTTCTTTGATGTAAGAGCAACTAAAGCTGATGACTACTACATTACGGTAACAGAAAGCAAAAAATTCACTGAAGAAGATGGTTCTTTCCACTTTAAAAAACATAAAATTTATCTGTACAAAGAAGATTTCGCAGCTTTTAAAGATATTTTAGACGAAATGACTTCGTATGTGTTAAACCATAAAGGCGAAGAAGTTATTTCAGAAAGACATCAAAAAGATTTCAAAAAAGAATATTTCTCTGAAAAAACAGAAGAAACAAAAACTTCAGGAAGCTTTACCGATATTGATTTTGACGATATTTAATATTCAGTCAGAAATAAAAAACCAAAGTCCAAAATCCTACGATTTTGGACTTTTTATTTAAATAGAAAACCTATGGATAAAATCAGAGCATTCATACACAAATACGGCATTGTATTTCATGTCGCTACACTAATATTCTGGCTATACCTGCTCAAGGTAAATTACGATGAATTTCAGGTAATACCCTCGAACCAAACCAAAATAGCCTTAATTGCGGCGATAGTATTAATCTTTTTGTCGTCCTACAATTTAGTCATGGCGATAAAAAGGATAAGAAAATAAAATTTATGAAGTCCGGAATCGAAAGGTTTTTGATTTTTTTATTATCCGATACGCAATCCGTTTTCGACATTAAAATCAGGTGCTAGCAACACAATATCATTATCAGAGCCAACAGATCCCAATACCAGGCATTCGCTCATGAATTTGCCAATCTGTTTCTTCGGAAAGTTGACGACAGCTACAATCTGACGGTTGAGTAATTCCGTCTTCACATACCGTTTTGTAATTTGTGCCGAAGATTTCCTAATTCCGATAGCCGGTCCAAAATCAATGGTAAGCTGGTAAGCCGGTTTTCGTGCTTCAGGAAAATCATTCACTTCGATAATTGTCCCGACGCGCATTTCTGTTTTTTCAAATTCGTCCCAAGTGAGCATTAATCGTTGTCTTTAGATGAAAACACATTTTCAATCACCCAGGCCGGACCAATCAGCAGAAACTGCATATCTTTAACAAAAGAAGGTTTTTTTCCTTCCAGTACATGTCCGTAAAACTGCCCTGCCCAAGCTAGCGTAAAAATAAGCAAGGAAGCCCTCCACAACGGCAGCTGAAAACTGATAACGAAATTTAAAGTAATGCAAATCGCCGAAAACACAGCCATTTTTATCGCCATCATCAGCGAAAGCCTGGAATAGAAATACAATACAAAGCATAAGGCAACAACGGCCCAATTATCAACCATCGGGTCATTGAAAGGCGAAATCCTCAGCAACATTTCGTTAGGAATGCACATTAACAATCCTGTAATTGAAAGATAAATGGCCGGTACACAAAAGCAATGTATCGCCTTGTTTGTCTGATTCTGGTGGCTCACGGAGTATTCGTCAAACCACTGCTGCAAGGTTTTCATAATCGAAGATTTGATTACACTAATTTAAAAAATAATTTCGGGAAATCCATTTTTATCGTAATTTGGTACAAACATTCACAACCATGGCACGCACTCCTTCCAACATGTTACCACTGAACACTATGGCGCCGGAGTTTTATCTGAAGGATACAAATTCCAGCCATTCCTTTTCTTTCGCCGATTTAAAAGGCAAAAAAGGCACGCTTGTAATGTTCATCTGTAACCACTGCCCTTTCGTGCATCATGTAATTGAAGAAGTGGTCCGAATTGCCAATGATTATCGCATACAAGGCATTGGGATTATTGCGATTTCAAGTAATGATGTAGTAAATTATCCACAGGATAGCCCGGAACTGATGCAGGATTTTGCCCTGAAATACCGGTTTGAATTTCCGTACCTGTATGATGCAACGCAGGAAGTAGCCAAAGCCTATGATGCCGCCTGCACACCGGATTTTTACCTTTTTGACAATCAGGATAAATTAGTGTATCGCGGACAATTAGACGACAGTCGCCCCGGAAACGGGATTCCGATAAGCGGAAGTGATTTGCGAGGCGCTATTGATGGTGTGATTTACAATCGAAGCATCAATCCGAATCAAAAACCGAGTATTGGCTGTAATATTAAATGGGCTTGAAGCATTAGGCAGTAGACAAATTTAAAATTTCGATCTATTTTCTCTTTTTTTAGTATTTACTATTTTTTTATAATCTTTTCTCTTGCTTCTTGACTCTAGCCTCTACTTCTTCTCCATCACGATATCAATCGGACGGTTAGCTTTTCTTCCGAATTGCACCGATTTTTCGCTTTGGCTGGAACACAAAACATACATATTGAATGCGTATAACTGCACAATTTGTGTTTTGTAT
>NZ_CAMLMK010000120.1 GCF_946481155.1 uncultured Flavobacterium sp. | reverse complement strand
CAATCTATCGCTTTGATAAACGCAATTAACAAAAAATTAAAGATTTGATTTCAATAAACTGAATAAAAAAAGCGGATAAAAATTTCTTCTTATCCGCTTTGCTTATTCTAGTTAACGATTAGTTGATGATTAACTTTTTCGTTGCTTTTTTACCTTCTGACTCAACATTTAATAGGTAAACCCCTTTCTCCAATGCATTGAAGTGGATTTCTTCATTAAATAATGTTCCGGTAGAATTGAATACTTTGTTGTATACGTTTCTTCCTCTGATATCAAATAAAGTAACATTTACTTTGTCTGATGTTGTCAGCTGGATTGTAATATTTCCTTTAGAAGGGTTTGGCCATACGTTGAAAGTCTCAAAATTATTCTCAGCAGCAGAAAGCGTACCCTGAATTAAGAAATTATCAATGATAGCACCTTCCTGTGTTACAGCTTCGTCAGAAACAAATTTAAATCGGAACATGATGTTTGAAGCCGGTGTAGCACCACCTGCACCAAATTGCGCTAAAGTGTGCGAGTAATTACGTTTGTTTCCGTTCATACCGTTACCTCCCGTTGGAGCAGTAGCATAATCTCCGGTCCATTGTTTACCGATACAGTTGAAACAATCCGTTCCGTCAGGCATTCTGCTGCTGTTGAACCAGTTTGCATCTGCAGCCGTACCTAAAACATCCCATGAAGTTCCTCCATTTGTAGAATATTCAAAATAAAGGATATCCCAGTTAGACTCTAAGTCAAAAGCCATATCAAAGCTTACTGTAGGATTCGACAAATTGCTTAAATTATAACATTGTGACACTAAATACGAAGTAGTATTGTCAAGATAATTTCCGGCTAATTTTGTAGCATAAACCTGAGAACCTGCCACTGTATTGCTTAATAATGTTTTAGTTGAAGTTCCTCTTTCCCAAATCGTACTTGTATTTCCGGATTCGTCAACTGTAACTAATGCATCTGTTGCGGCATTGAAAGTGTTAGTAACGTTTACCACGCCACTATCATTAACCGTTAAGATTACTGATTTTGTATTATTGGCAGCGTTTCCGTCACTTGTAATTGTGGTTGTAACATTTAATGTATGAGTTCCGCGTGTTAAACCACTCACAGCAATTGGATAATTAATTGTTGAACAATTCGCCAATGTTCCTGTCCATGTATTGTTTGTGTTAGCTCCGCCATCGATATTGTAAGATATAGTTACAGAAGTGATTGCCGCTGAACCAGCATTTTCAAATACAATTGATGCAGAATATGGCGCACCGCAAGCAACAGCCGAAGCTCCTGTAATTGTTTTAAGCGCGACATCATTTGTTTGTCCTGTATAAGCATTACCAACGTTAACAGCCATCCACGCATCGGTTACGGCAATAACCTCAGGACTGCTTGAGCAATATAATGATGTGGCAACAGCAAGAGAGCCATTACGTGCGTCTACAAATGTAGCGTTTGGTGTTAAATAATCTCTTTCAGTATAATAAGCAATCTGAGATGATTTTGTCATCCCGATTCCTGTTACGTTATAAGTATCTCTTACAGCAACCGGTGCGTTGTTTGTACCTGCCTTGCCTGCAGTTAAAATATAGAACCAGTGATTCAAAACACCACTGTTGTTGTGAACACCGCAATTATCGTTTGCTTGTGATGGGGTACAGTTTCCGTCATCTGCTGTAGTGGTGTAATAAGTACCTTTATAAGTATCCGGATTACTTCTTGAGTTAGGGTAGCTCATAGAACGTAACGGACTTGCAAACAATTCCTCTCCAATTTTCCAAACCCCTAAAGTTCCCGGAGAAGCAGTATCCTGCCCTGCGTTAAGGTTTCCGAATTTTGCATATTGCTCAATACAAGCGCCCCAAATATCGGAGAAACCTTCGTTCATTGCACCTGATTGGTTTTGATAAGCAAGGTTTGCTGTATATTGACAAACGCCATGTCCGATCTCATGACCGATAACATCAACACTCGTTAATGGATTTGTACTTCCATCTCCGTAACGCATCACACTTCCTGTCCATTGTGCGTTTGACCATCCTGCACCACCCGGTACATCATCATAATGCACATAACTCTTAATCTGACCATTGTTATCGTCGAAACTGTTTCTGTTGAATGTATTTTTCCAGAAATCATATGTTTTAATTGCACCCCAGTGTGCATCCAAAGCTGCATTGTCTTTGTTTGCATTATTGTGTTCTGCCGAAGTCCAGTTATTATCTGTATCCTGGAAGTGTGTTGAAGGCATAGTATTGGTTCTGGCACTGTTGTATGTTACTACCCCATTTCCTCTTGTTACGTCTTCAAGAACGTACTTGCTCAAGCCTGCATTGAAGCTCGTCTCAATCGTTCTGTTTCCGCTGTATCGCGTATCTGCAGATGCGGACACAAACATTGATTTGCTGCCAACCGTAATTGCTTCTACCTCTTTTGAATATTGTTCTGCCTGTTTATTTGAAATTAAACCGTGCGCATGCTTAATGATTGGGTTTCTGAATAAGATGTCACCGGTAATTGCATCAACAAATACTTCTTCACGTGAAATTGGCTCCATTGCATAAACGTCGTATTTGTAAGCCAATCTCACAACTCCTGTTTTTACAATTGGAAATAATACAAGTTCACCTGTTGGTTTTGTATACTCCATTGCAGCAGCCTGCTCAAGATCATCCCATACATATTTAGTTGCGCCTGTTATGGCGATGGCTTTTTGCAAACCAGCTGCAGGCGAAAGAACTGCTTTTAGATTAGTACTTGAAGCATTATACAATTCTCCGTTTACCGAAACTACTTTTCCATCACGGGAGTGTGTAATTACAGTTCCAAATTCGATTTTAATGCCTTTGTAATATTGTTGGATTCTTTCGTGGCTCATTCCTGTCACATCCGAGGTGGTTCTGATGGTTTGATACGAATAGCTCTTATCAAGCTTATACAATTTTCCGAATTGCGCAATAGCATACTCTTTCGTAGTTGGGTTAGCCAGAGTAAGCATTTTTTGGTACGCTGTTTCTTCAGAAATCTTCTGATTGTCCTGTGCCTGCGCTCCCGCAACCACAGCTAATGAAAAAGATAACGCAAAGAGATAGTTTTTCTTCATCGTTTGGTTAAGTTTTAGTTAAGTTAAAATTATAATGGTACGCAATATTAATAAAAATTTAATATGAAATAAACTTTTTTATGCTATTTTTTTTGATGAATTTATTTAAAAATCAGTGATTTAGTTATAATATGTTATGGGTAAGTTATGGTTAATTATGATTTCCTTAAAGCATAAAAATTACCTTGTCTTACAGAATTAACAAATTTTTAATACAACACTTGTATATACAATTAAAAACATTACTACATTTGTAGTGTTAAATGAGATAAGAAAATGAAAATCGAAGAAGAAATAAAAAGTACAGTGGAATTATCCCTCGCAAAAAAAGTTTTGCTGAATCTTTCGTTTACGAGAAATGTTGTGGGTGATAAATTTATGGAAATTTTAAAACCTTATGACTTATCAAGTGAACAATATAATGTATTAAGAATATTAAGAGGTCAAAAGGGTAAGCCGGCTAATATGTGCTTAATACAGGAACGGATGATTGCAAAAACAAGCAATACAACACGTTTAGTAGATAAGTTATTGCTAAAAGAATTAGTTACCCGGGAAGTTTGTCCTGAAAACAGGCGAAAAATGGAAGTACAGATTACACAAAAAGGGTTAGCTGTTTTAGCCGAGCTCGATTCGAAAGTAATTGAGCACGAAAATTCTTTTGCCAAAAAGCTAACGGAGTCCGAATTGGAAGAATTAAACAATTTATTAGAAAAATACAGAAGTTAAAATCATGAGCAATTTCATAAAACACCAAAACTGGCGTTATGCAACGAAAAAATTTGACGCCACAAAAAAAATATCCGATCACGATTTAGAAATTCTAAAGGAAGCGATTCGTTTGAGTTCTTCTTCCTACGGACTTCAGCCTTATAAGGTTATTATCGTTGAAAATGAAGAATTGAGAAAGCAGCTTCAGCCTGCAGCTTGGGGCCAGTCTCAAATTGTAGATGCTTCCCACCTATTTGTTTTTGCCAATATTATAAATCTGGGCGAAAAAGAAATCGACACCTATATTGCGAATATAGCAGAAACCAGAGGGATTCCAACAGAAAACATTTCCGGCTACGGTGATTTTATGAAATCGAAAATCACTTCATTACCTGAGGAGGCTAAGAATAACTGGACGTCAAAACAAACTTATCTTGCCTTAGGAAATTTATTAAACGTCGCAGCGGAATTACAGATAGATGCCACTCCAATGGAAGGCTTCGAATCGGAGAAAATAAACGAAATATTAGGCTTGACAAAAATGGGCTTAAACGCCTCTTTAATTGCGACTGTGGGTTACCGTCATGAGGAAGACCATACCCAGCATCATGTTAAAGTACGTAAATCCAAACAAGAATTATTTATAAATTTATAATCATTAAAACTCAATTACACATGAAACAATTAAAATCAATTGCATTAGCATTAGTAGTAGCATTAGGATCATTTTCCACTACAGCGCAAACAACTAAGAAAGTAGACGCAGCAAAAAGTAAAATTATCTGGGTTGGTAAAAAAGTTACCGGCGAGCATTCAGGAGTTATCGATTTAAAAGAAGGCGCTCTTGTTTTCAACGGAAAAAAATTAACAGGCGGTACTTTCACAGTAGACATGAAATCAATCACTGTAACTGATTTAGAAGCAGGAAAAGGCAAAGAAAAATTGGAAGGTCACTTGAAAGCTGATGATTTCTTTGGATCAGAAAAATTCCCAACTTCAAAATTAGTTTTCAAAACTATCACTGCAAAATCAATAAACACTTATACTGTTACTGCTGATTTAACAATCAAAGATATTACTAAGCCTATCACTTTTGATATTGTTGTTAATAAAAACGTAGCTACTACTAAATTAGTAATTGACAGAACAAAATACGATATCAAATATGCGTCAAAAAGCTTCTTTGAAAGCATTGGAGACAGAGCAATCTATGATGATTTCGAATTAAATGTTACTTTGAAATTCTAATTCCAGATAGACAATTAAAAAGAGGCTGTTCCGTGTGGGCAGCCTCTTTTATTTTATCTGATTATAAAGTTACTGTTTCTTCTACGGCAATTCTCATCTGTTTTGCAGCTGCAACCATCTCTTGCAAGGCAAGTTTAGTCTCGTCCCAATGACGGGTTTTTAGTCCGCAATCCGGATTTACCCACAATTGATTTATCGGAATAACCGCTTTTGCTTTTTCCAAAAGATGGACCATTTCTCTTTTTGAAGGAACCCGCGGGGAATGAATATCATAAACTCCCGGTCCTATTTCATTCGGATATTTAAAATTAGAGAAAGCGTCCAGTAATTCCATTTGCGAGCGACTGCATTCAATGGTAATCACATCGGCATCCATTTCGGCGATGTTCTGAATAATATCATTAAATTCCGAATAACACATATGCGTGTGAATTTGTGTTTCATCTTTAACACCGCTTGCTGAAATTCTAAAAGCACGGACTGCCCAATTCAAATAGTTTTCCCATTCGCTTTTTCGCAAAGGCAATCCCTCACGAATGGCAGGCTCATCAATTTGAATGATTTTTACTCCTGCTTTTTCTAAATCCAGTACCTCGTCACGTATTGCGAGGGCAATTTGCGTGCAGGTCTGCGAACGTGGCTGATCATTTCTGACAAACGACCATTGCAAAATTGTAACGGGTCCGGTTAGCATTCCCTTTACCCATTTTTTTGTTAACGACTGTGCGAAGGAAGTCCATTTTACCGTCATCGGAGCAGGTCGGTAAACATCTCCATGTATGATCGGAGGTTTGACACAGCGGCTTCCGTAGCTTTGCACCCATCCGTTTTGTGTGAAAGCGAATCCTGCTAACTGCTCGCCAAAATATTCCACCATGTCATTGCGTTCAAATTCGCCATGAACCAAAACATCCATATCGATTTGTTCCTGGAACCGGATAGTTTCTTCGGTTTCTTTTTTAAGTAACTCGTCGTACTGTGCCTGAGTCAATTCGCCTTTTTTGAATTTAGCTCTCCAGATTCTCACTTCGTTAGTTTGTGGAAAAGAACCAATAGTAGTTGTTGGAAACAGTGGCAATTTCAGACTCTCAAGCTGTTTCTTTCTCCGGATCGAAAATACATTTTCCCTGTTTGTTTCCTTTTCCGTAATGGCATTTACTCTCTGTTTTACTTTTTCATTATGAATAAGTTGCGAGGTTTTCCTATTTTCGTTAGCAAGAATATTCCCTTCTAGTTTTTTTGAAACGACATCCGAATTTTCATTTGAAGCCAATTGCTTAAGGGTTACAACTTCATCCAGTTTTTGCTTTGAAAAGGCCAGCCATTGTTTTATTTCTGCTGTCACAGTATCTTCTTTGGTCTCAAAATCCAGATCACACGGTGAATGAAGCAGCGAACAGGAAGGAGCAATTAAGATCCTCTCTGAACCAATATTCTCAACCGCTTTATTAATCAACGCCAATGATTTTTGGAATTCGTTTTTCCAGATATTCCGGCCGTCAACAACTCCTAACGACAATTGAACATCTTGTTGCAGACTATTGCTTTCAAATATATCATCCAATTGAGAAGAACATCTGACCAAATCCAAATGCAATGCATCGACCGGCAGGGAAAGTGCCGTCGCCAAATTCTCTCCAAAGCAATCGAAGTAGTTGGCAAGCATTATTTTTATATACGGAAACTGTTTTTTTATTTCGGCATAAACATATTTAAAAGCATCCCGTTCTTTTTGGTTTAAGTCTAATGCTAAATAAGGCTCATCAAACTGCACCCATTCCACGCCATAATCTTTTAAGTGGCTCAAGATCTCAATATAAACCGGCAGAAGGTTCTTAATCAAATCTATTCTGTGGAAGCCCTCTTCTTTTTCTTTTCCTAAAAGCAGATAAGATACCGGTCCGATGATTACCGGCTTGGTAAGTATGCCTTTTAATTTTGCTTCAAAAAACTCTTCGATAATTTTATTGGAGAAAAGTGAAAATTGTTGGTTTTTATGAAATTCGGGAACGATGTAATGGTAATTAGTATCGAACCATTTGGTCATTTCCATAGCGGTAATGTCCAATCCGTTTTTCTGATATCCTCTTGCCATCGCAAAGTAAAGATCCAGCTCACTGTTGTTTTTGTCCAGAATTACCTTGTTGTAACGTTGTGGTACTGCACCCACCGTTAGCGATAAATCCAAAACCTGGTCGTAAAACGAAAAGTCGTTGGAAGGAATTAAATCAATACCGGCTTTTTTTTGCAAAATCCAGTTCTCTTCCCGGATCTTTCTACCCGTTTGAATCAATTCATCAAGTGATGATTTGCCTGTCCAATACTGCTCGCAGGCTTTTTTGAGTTCTCTTTGGCTACCAATTCGCGGATAGCCCAAAACATTTGTTTTCATTCTGTTTTGTAATTAATTAAACAATAATTTTATTTATTGTTCAATGAGCTTTTGTATAAAAACTTTCGTTAGTATTACAAAACCGGATCGGACACACTTTCTGCATTCAAATCTTTATTCAAAGAATTTGTTGCACATAAATAGTATCCTCAGTTTAGCTTTATTTCGCGAAAGCGTTCACATCTGTCAAACTCGGCAAGTCTCCTGGCTTGGGGCATTTTATTCAACCTTCCCATTCGATACAGCGAACAGTGGTTTGTGATATGTTAGGTACATATTGAATAAAACTTTGGAACCCCTTACAGTTGCGCGACAGCCCATGATTTTCACATGGTTCCTTTTTAATTATCCTCCCGGATAAACCAATAAGTTTGGGATGAAACAAAAGTATCAAAGAACAAG
>NZ_CAMLMK010000119.1 GCF_946481155.1 uncultured Flavobacterium sp. | reverse complement strand
AACAAAAACTAAGTACAATGCAAAACATTCCTAGTGTTGACTTACGTGATTTCCTGTCGGATGATCCGGCACGTAAACAAAAATTTGTAAATGAAATCGGAAAAGCCTACGAAGAAATCGGATTCGTAGCATTAAAAGGTCATTTCTTAGATGACAAATTAGTTGATGAACTTTATAGCGAAGTTCGTAATTTCTTTAACCTTCCCCTTGAAGTAAAAAGCAAATACGAGATCCCGGGCATTGGCGGGCAAAGAGGCTATGTTTCTTTTGGTAAAGAGCATGCAAAAGGCCGTTCAGCCGGTGACCTGAAAGAATTCTGGCATTTTGGTCAGTATGTTAGCGAAGGTTCAAAATATGCTGATGAATACCCGGACAACGTTACCGTTGAAGAATTACCGAAATTCAATGCTGTTGGTAAAGAAGCTTATAAAATGCTTGAGAAGACAGGTGTTTATGTATTAAGAGCTTTAGCAATCTACATCGGATTAGATGAATTCTACTTTGACAATTACGTTAAAGACGGAAACAGTATCCTGAGACCAATCCACTACCCTCCAATTACTGATGAACCGAAAGACGGTGCCGTTCGCGCTGCTGCTCACGGAGACATCAACCTGATCACGCTTCTAATGGGCGCTCAGGGTAAAGGATTACAGGTACAAAACCATGATGGTCAATGGATTGACGCCATTGCTGAACCGGACGAGTTGGTAATTAATGTGGGTGATATGTTATCCCGTCACACGAATAACAAACTAAAATCAACTATCCATCAGGTAGTTAACCCACCAAGAGAATTATGGGGCACTTCCCGTTTCTCGATTCCGTTCTTTATGCATCCGGTTGGTGATATGCCGCTAAACTGTTTGGAAAACTGTATTGATGCAGATCATCCGAAGTTATATGAAGATATCACTGCAGGGGATTTCTTATACGAACGCTTAGTAGATTTAGGATTAATTAAAAAATAATCCCTAATTTTATACTCTTACTAAAAAGACATTGAGTTAATTCTTGATGTCTTTTTGATTTATAAGGATTTTAAGCCACTAATGCACGAATTTAAAGTATTTCGATTCTAAATTCGTGCATTAGTGGTAAATTATATTTTTTTATGGATTTAAACGAACAATTAAAAAAGCTATTCCCGGACCACGTTCCGTCCAATGAACCGGAGGAAATTCAGGGGAAAGAACATACCCTTTTCATACAGAAAGAACCTTTGATCTGTAAATATGAAAAGCGCAAAGGAAAAGCAACCACGATTATCGAAGGATACGAAGGTGATATGGAAGACTTTAAGATGTTAGCCAAAGAAATCAAAACCAAACTCAGCGTAGGCGGCAGTTTTAAGGACGAATCCATTATCCTTCAGGGCGATTATCGCGATAAAATCATGGAAATCCTGAAAGAAAAGGGATTTAAGGTAAAACGCGTAGGCGGTTGATTGAGATTAGGTTACATATTCAATAATAAGTAAATTAAAACATCGCGAACTTTGCGCAAACCTTTGCGCACTTTGCGGTTAAACACATATAAAATGTCAGAAATAAAATCATCAGAATTAATATTAAATCCGGATGGAAGTGTTTACCATTTAAACCTGAAACCGGAGCACATTGCCCACGATGTCATTTTCGTAGGTGATCAACATCGTGTGGAAAAAATTACGCAATTCTTTGACAACATAGAGTTCAGCACGCAAAAGCGCGAATTCAAAACGCAAACCGGGTCCTATAAAGGCAAACGCTTAACCGTAATGTCAACAGGAATTGGGCCGGACAACATCGACATCGTGATGAACGAGCTGGATGCTTTGGTGAATATTGATTTGACAACACGCCAGCCGAAAAAGGATTTGACCTCGCTAAATATCGTCCGAATTGGCACTTCAGGTTCATTACAAGCTGATATTCCCGTGGATAGCATCGTAATGTCTGAATATGCGATTGGCCTGGACAACATGCTTCGCTCCTATCTGATTGATTCGGTTACTGATAAAACGATTGAAGATGCGTTTGTAAATCATACAAATTGGGATTTGAGAAAAGGGAGACCTTATGTTGTAAAAGGAAGCGGCAAATTAGCGGAACTGATCGCAAGCGATTCCATTCATAAAGGTTTTACTGGAACCGCCGGAGGATTTTACGGTCCGCAAGGTCGTGTACTGCGCTTGAATATTCAGGACGAAAACCTGAACCAGAAAATGGACAGCTTCAATCATAACGGCATCCGAATGACAAATCTTGAGATGGAAACTGCGGCTATTTATGGCTTAGGAAAACTACTCGGACATGAGACTTTATCGATGAATGCTATTATTGCAAATCGTGCGAGCGGGACTTTCAGTGAAGATCCATATAAAGCTGTTGATGAGTTAATTGTATATGTCCTGAATAAACTGGTTAGTTAAATGATACTGAGGGTTGCCAGACATACCGATGATTTAGAAAAGATCAAAGCATTTTATGTTGGCATCTTAGGATTTGAAGTACTGGGGAGTTTTGAAAACCATGCTAGTTATGACGGGATTTTCATTGGAAAACCTGGTTCCGACTGGCATTTGGAATTCACAAAATCGGGTAAAAAAGCTAATCATTTTTCAGATGAAGATGATATTCTTGTTTTATACCCTGAAACGATATCAGAATACAATCAGTTAATTACTAATTTATTACATAACAATATTTCAACTATAACTCCAAACAATCCGTATTGGAACGTAAATGGAAAAATGATACTTGATCCGGACGGCTTCCGAATTATTATTTCAAATCTAAAAGCAAAATAAATGGATTTAATCATAGAAACTGAACGTTTATTACTTCGCGAACTCCTGCTGTCCGACACAGAAGCTATGTTTGCCATGGATTCAAATCCGAACGTACATAAATACCTGTGGAACAAACCTGTTGAAACTATTGACGAATCCCGGGAATTAATTGAGCATGTAAGAAAACAATATACCGATAATAATATCGGCCGATTTGCCGTAATTTTAAAAGAAACTAATGAATTTATAGGTTGGGCGGGCCTGAAATTCAACGACAAGGAACTGAACAACAGGATTAATTTCTATGATATCGGATATCGTTTAGATGAACAATTTTGGGGTAAGGGCTACGCGAGTGAAGCTTCATATGCGTGGTTAGAATACGGATTTAATACTATGAAAATCCCAAAAATGGATGCCGCCGCACAATCTGAAAATGTTGCTTCCAACAGGATCCTTCAAAAAATCGGGTTACGTTTAACTGAAGAGTATTTAGAAGACGAAGTGTTGTGGAATTGGTATGAACTGGAAAATCCGAATAAATAAGTCAAATAACCGAACCAGAAAACAGTACTAAAATGCACATCAAAGTAGAAACCGAACGTTTAATTATGCGTGAATTGCTTCCATCCGACAAGGAGGGAATTTTTCATCTGGATTCTGATATGGATGTTCATGAGTTTTTGGGTAAAAATCCCATTAAAACCATGGAAGATGCCCAAACAATCATTGAATATGTCAGAGAACAATATAAAGAAAATGGAATCGGTCGTTGGGCTGTGATAAAGAAAGACACCAATGAATTTATCGGTTGGGCCGGCCTGAAATTAGTACGCGAAAGAATAAACGGCCACGAGAATTTCTATGATTTGGGTTACCGTTTCATCAAATACTTTTGGCAGAAAGGCTTCGGTTTTGAAGCGGCTAAAGGCTGTCTCGAATACGGCTTTGACGAAATGAATCTTGAAACAATTTACGCCCATGCTATGATT
Source organism: uncultured Flavobacterium sp. (assembly GCF_946481155.1). The sequence continues at coordinate 4,110 of NZ_CAMLMK010000119.1, read as the reverse complement.
GACAATGTCGGCTCGATAAGAATTTTAGAAAAAATCGGCATGAAAAACAAAGGGACATTCATTCATGATGGTGATGAATGTGTATGGTTTGAATTGAACAGAAAAGACTATCAGAAATAATATGAAAACAGTACGAATCGCAGGCGTCCCCGAGCATTTTAACCTTCCTTGGCATTTGTGTATTGAAAATGGGGAATTTGATGAAGTAGATATCGATCTGCAATGGACAAACGTTCCCGAAGGTACCGGAAAAATGTGCCAGATGCTTCGCGATGGGGAAACCGATATCGCTGTAATCCTTTCCGAAGGTATTGTGAAAGATATAGCTAGTGGAAATCCGAGCTCGATTGTACAGATTTATGTGCAATCGCCTTTGATTTGGGGCATCCACGTGGCAGCAAATTCTGATTTCAAAAATTTATCAGACCTTGAAAACAAGAAAGTCGCCATAAGCAGAATGGGCTCCGGCTCGCATTTGATGGCCGTAGTCAATGCCAAAAATCAAAATTGGAACACACAAAACCTCCAATTCGAAATCGTAAATACTATCGATGGCGCTGTAACTGCTTTATCAGAAGCAAAAGCCGACTATTTCATGTGGGAGCATTTCATGACAAAACCCTTGGTAGATAACGGCACTTTCAGAAGGATTGCGGACTGCCCCACTCCTTGGCCCTGTTTCGTGATTGCCGTTCGAAATGAATTCCTGGAGAAAAACAAGCATGTGATAGACCAGATTCTGGAAATCATAAACAACACTACAATTGAATTCAAAGACATTCCAAGTATCGACCGGACTTTAGCCACCCGTTACAATCAAAAACAGGAAGACATTCAGGAATGGCTAAAACTGACACGCTGGTCGCAAAAGAAATTAGACAAACCCACGTTTGATAAAGTACAAAACCAATTATTTGACTTAAATTTGATTGACACAAAAATGGATTACGAATTGGTTGTAAAATAATACAGCGAAGGAAACTAGCGAATGATTCCAGCATTATCCCCAAAACTTCAATTTCTAAAAGAAAAGCTTTCCTTACCAAAGCCTTGGGATCTTGTTGTTATTTTTATCCTGAATATCCTTATTGCTATCCCCATTTTCATCATCGCACATCAAAACTTAATCAACCCGGAATGGTTTCTGCATTTTGACCGTGTGCTATTATTTGCTATTATCATCGTAATCATTCAGTTAATCCTTCGATTGCTGAAAACCGTACTGATTATTTGCATCTTCTTTTATCTGATCGCCCTCATTTGGGGAACGATATTTGGCGGCTACGGCTTCAATGCCGTTTTTGAAGATTACCGTTCGATGGTGTATTCCATGGCCGAAGATCCTAATCCGCAGGACATTATCATTTCGAAATTATTACCTTTTCCGAATAAATCAAAAATCATAGATGCCGTTGAATATGACAACCCCAAAGTCCGCAATTTTGCATTAATGGCAACCACTAAGCATTTTAATCATGTAAAAGGTTTTAGGCAATATCGTCAGATCATTCAGTGTTTTGCCGTTTTCACGGAAGTACGAAACCGATGGAATTACGTCAACGACCCAAAAGGAAAAGAATACATTGCCCACGCCACGGAATCATTGCAGCATTTTTCAGGTGATTGTGATGATCACGCGATCTTGATGTCGGCTCTGGTGCGGTCTGTTGGTGGTACGCCCAGAATCATTCATACCGGAGGGCATTTATATCCCGAAATGCTTATTGGCAATAAAGCCGATCTTGAAAATATTAATTATCTTATAAAGGAAATTCTCTTCAAACGGGAATCTCACAACCGCGAAGTACATTACCATATTGATGAGCGCGGACAAATTTGGCTAAATCTTGACTACACGGCAAAATATCCCGGCGGCCCCTTTATGAGTGAAGAAATTCTGGGAGAGCTTACCTTTAATTAAGCAACCTTTTGCTATATTTACCATCATTAATAAAAAAATTATATGAAAAAACTAGCTTTTCTGTCAGCCCTGCTTTTCTTTCAGCTGGCAAATGCTCAGGATACTACTGCAGTAGAAACGGTAAGCCCAATTACGCTCAAAAAAAACGAAATCAAATTTGATGTGGTTTCACTAATCGCAAAGTCCAGGTTTCATGTGAGTTACGAGCGTTTTTTGAATAAGGATTTTTCCGTTGGTTTAAGCGGAAGCATTACAAAAAGCAACAAAAGAGAAGAAGATTTTGACAATGGTTTCAATAAAACCCTGCCACAGTATGAAGTTAATCCATTTGTCAGGTATTCATTATCCAAAAGCGCGGTAAGTTATTATTTCGTGGAGGCTTTTGTTTCGGCAAATGGCGGAAAATATAAAGAATTACAGCACATACCAGACGGTAACGGATATCATCATGATGAAGCCGTTGAAAACAATTATACCAGCTTGGCTATTGGTGGCGCGTTAGGATATAAACTCTATTTCAAGGAAAAATTTGGGATTGAGTTGTTTGTGGGCGTAGGTAAAAATATCTTGAATACGGATATTAGTCCAACGTATGTTCAGCGAGTGGGTGCTAATTTTGGTTACAGATTTTAAAAACAAAACTATGAAAACAATAAAATTATTCCTTATAGCCATTACGGCAACTTTATCAATTGTTTCATGTAAAAGCGATGACGAGTTTTACAATGCGGTATATATTTCCGTTCCTAATTTAATCAGCATTGATACACCGGCAAGTTATGCTGTGGGAGACGACGTTTCTTTCCATACCGATTTTTCAAGATACCTGCCGGAAGCTGGACAAACAGATCCGCTTGACATTTACAGAACAAGCCAGGCCGAATCTTTTGGGTTTGCGTACCGACTGGAAAAAGAAACCGCACCGGATGTCTGGACTTCCGTTTTACTTAACGAAGATGAGTATAGCGTGGAAGAAGCTGTATATCAGGCAGGGGCGATGACTTATATCAGCGATCAGTCAATTCCCTTAACATCTGCAGGTGAATACCGTTTGAGTTTTGGAGAAAGTTACACAGGATCACAATCCACAGATTTGATCTCAAGAAACCCCGATGATAAGACTGCAGTATTCATAACCACAACTGCAAATAATGTTGACAGTCAGGGATATTACTACTTTACCGTAAACTAATATTAAAATATCTTATATAAAAAATCCGTCTTTGAGGACGGATTTTTTTATTACCATTGTATTTCTTTTTTTCCTTTCTCCTTAAGAAAAGCATTCGTTTTACTGAAATGCTTATTGCCAAACCATTTACCCTGATTAGCACTCAATGGTGACGGATGGCCGCTCTCTAAAACCAGATGCTTACTTCTGTCAATTTTCGCGCCTTTTTTTATGGCGAATCCGCCCCAAAGCAGAAAAACAACATTCTCTTTTTCGTCCGAAATCTTCTGGATTACAGCATCGGTGAAAACATTCCACTTAAGATGCTTATGGCTGTTTGGCTGATCTTTCCTAACTGTTAATGAAGCATTTAAAAGCAAAACGCCCTGATCGGCCCATCGTTCTAAATTACCTGATTCCGGAAAAAAGATACGGCCTAAATCATCATTAAGCTCCCTGAAAATATTGCGAAGCGAAGGCGGAAATGAAATACCATCATTTACAGAAAAACACAGTCCATTCGCCTCTCCTGCTCCATGATAAGGATCCTGCCCGATAATAACAACTTCAACGTCATCAAAAGCACAATGTTTGAAAGCGTTAAAAATTAATTGCTTCGGCGGAAAACAGGTATGATTTTCATATTCTTCTTCAACAAGATGCAATAACTTAGGAAAATAGTCCTTTTCCAATTCGGCATTGAAAAGATTTTCCCAGGAAGAAGGTATATTTTCGATGAGCATTTGCTAATTTTTTACAAATATAAACACTTTGATACTTCACTACTTTGTAACTTTGATGTTTTGATACTATAAAATGATTTCCATTACTACCAAGACATTACAGGATTTAGAATTTAATACGGTTTTAGAAACCATTTCAGCGCTGTGCACCACCGAAATCGGGAAGCAGAAAGCGATGGAGATAAAACCTTTCAGCAATAAAGAAACATTGATGCATGCATTGCAGCAAACTTCAGAATATGTTTCTTCCTATACCAACAACAATGCGATCCCGA
>NZ_CAMLMK010000118.1 GCF_946481155.1 uncultured Flavobacterium sp. | reverse complement strand
GAAATGTATCCGTAAGAAATCAGGCAAACCAAAGCCGAGCCATAAGGCGCAGCCGATATAGCTGAAATTGCATCTTTCCCGCCAGTTGCTATAACCGGATTGGTTGGTAAGAAGTCAACTAATTTTTCGTTTACACAGATTGGGCCAACACCTGGTCCGCCGCCGCCGTGAGGGATGGCGAAAGTTTTGTGTAAGTTTAAGTGACAAACATCGGCGCCGATAGTAGCAGGATTTGTTAAGCCTACCTGTGCGTTCATGTTAGCACCATCCATATATACTAATCCGCCGTTATCGTGGATTAATTTTGTAATCTCAATGATTGAAGATTCGTAAACCCCATGTGTAGAAGGATAAGTAACCATTAAGCAAGACAAATCATCTTTGTGCTCGATCGCTCTTGCTCTTAAATCCTCTACATCGATATTTCCTTCCGGAGTGGTTTTAGTAACGATAATTTTCATCCCCGCCATAGCTGCAGAAGCCGGATTGGTTCCGTGAGCTGATGATGGAATCAAACATACATTTCTGTGGCCTTCACCGCGGGAAATGTGATAAGCACGAATCGCCATCAAGCCGGCATATTCTCCTTGCGCACCTGAATTTGGCTGTAAAGACGTACCGGCGAAACCTGTTACAACATTCAATTGCTGTTCCAGTTTTTTCAGCATGGTTAGATAACCTTCCGCCTGATCAGCAGGAGCGAACGGGTGGATGCTGTTCCAGTTGGGCATGCTTAACGGCAACATTTCTGCTGCAGCGTTTAGTTTCATTGTACAAGAACCTAAAGAAATCATCGAATGGTTTAACGATAAATCTTTACGCTCTAATTTTTTGATATAACGCATCAATTGGCTTTCCGAATGATGGTTGTTGAATACGTCATGCTGTAAAAACGATGAGGTACGCTCAAGGCTTTCCATTCTGCCGGATGGCATAAGAATTTTTCCTGATGGTAACAGGATTTTTACAGGTGTATATTCTTTACCGGTTGCTTCCGAGAAGATTGCTAAAATCTGATTGATGTCTGCAATTGAAGTCGTTTCATTGAAAGAGATGGAAACGCTTTCGTTGTTCGGATAGAAGAAGTTTACTTCGTTTTTCTCAGCGATTGCTCTTACTTTGGCAGCATCGGCCTGAAGTAAAATAGTATCGAAGTAAGCCGAGTTCATTTGGTTTATACCCATTTCGGCTAAACCTTGTGCTGTAGTAGCTGCCGAAGCGTGTACTTTGTCAGCAATATATTTTAAGCCCTGTGGTCCGTGGTAAACTGCATACATTCCGGCCATAACTGCCAATAAAACCTGAGCGGTACAAATGTTTGAAGTCGCTTTTTCACGTTTGATGTGCTGCTCACGCGTCTGTAATGCCATACGTAAAGCACGGTTTCCGTTCGTATCCTGAGAAACTCCGATGATACGGCCCGGCATCGAGCGTTTGTATTCTTCTTTAGTTGCGAAGAAAGCAGCGTGAGGTCCGCCGTAGCCCATTGGAATACCAAAACGTTGTGAAGTTCCCACTACTACATCAGCGCCCATTTCACCCGGGGACTTTAATTTCACTAATGACAAAATATCAGCAGCAACGGCCACTTTAATTTCTTTTGATTTTGCGGTGTTGATAAAGCCGCTGTAATCGTAAACTTGTCCGTATTTGCCCGGATATTGAAGGATTACCCCGAAGAAATCTTCTGCGAAATCAAAAGTTTCATGGTTTCCTACTACCAATTCGATTCCGATTGGCGTAGCGCGGGTTTCTAAAACGGAAAGGGATTGCGGTAAAATTTCTTCCGAAACAAAGAATTTATTGGCATTGTTTTTCTTTTGGTCGCGGGTTCTTACGTCGAACAATAGTGCCATAGCTTCCGCAGCTGCAGTAGCTTCATCCAGAAGGGACGCATTTGCGATTTCCATGCCGGATAATTCAATAACCGTTGTCTGGTAATTCAGTAGCGCCTCAAGACGGCCTTGTGCAATTTCAGCCTGATACGGCGTATATGCTGTGTACCATCCCGGGTTTTCGAAAATATTTCTCTGGATAACCGGAGGAACAATTGCCGGATGGTATCCTAAACCGATATACGATTTGAATACCTTATTTTTTGCGCCTAATTGCGTGATATGAGTCATATACTCATATTCGGTCATGGCAGGGTCTAACTGTAAATCATTTTTTAAACGGATTCCGTCAGGAAAAGTTTCATAAAGAAGTTGCGTCATGTCCTTAACACCAATAGTTTTGAACATGTGTTGTTGGTCAGATTCTCTCGGGCCAATGTGTCTTAAAGCAAATGCATCTGTTTTCATCAGTCTGTTTACTGTTTGTTTAAGTGTTTGGGGATAGTTACGGCCACAAACAAATTGTTGAGTTGTTTTTAAAGCGAACAAAAATAATTATTAATATCCTAATAATCTTGTTTTTTAACGTCAATTTTAGGTGGAATTGTCAACCGAAATATATAGTTATTAACAGATTGATTACTTTTGTAAGTATGCAGTTACTCAAGCGGATATTTGATTTTTACATCAACGGAAGCATTCATGTGGCTTTGGCGGTTTATGCTCTGGTGCGCATGACGTTTCATTTCTTTCATATCGAGTATGACGAACCCATGGCTTTGTTTGCTTTTTTCGGTACAATTGTGGGGTATAATTTTGTGAAGTATGACGGATTGGCCAGGGCAAAAAAAATCAGATGGGGTAATCAGCTTCGGGTGATAATAGCGCTTAGTATTGTCTCTTTTGCGGCTGCGGGGTATTATTTTTTTCAGTTAGAGCGGAAGACTCAATTAGTAGCCGGCGGATTTTTGGCGCTTACGATGCTTTACACCTTGCCGGTTTTTCCAAAAATTGGAAATGCACGAAATTGGGCCGGCGTGAAGATCTACATTGTAGCTTTTTGCTGGGCCGGGATCACGCTTTTACTTCCGATAATTAATGCCGATTTGCCACTTTCTCAGGATGTTTGGCTAAAATTCTGCCAACGGTTTCTTTTGGTAATTATCTTAATACTGATTTTCGAAATCATCGATTTGAAAGATGACGATCTGTCGCTGCAAACCGTTCCGCAGAAATTAGGGGTTACAAAAACAAAAGTCCTGAATCTGATTTTGCTGATTCCTTTTTACTGTCTTGAATTCTTTAAGAGTGATTTTCAGGTGCAACAACTCTGGATAAATTTAATTCTGGTTGTTGTCATTGCTCTTTTTACGATTTTTTCCAGTCCGAAACGCTCGGATTATTATACTTCATTCTGGGTGGAGAGTATTCCCGTTTTTTGGTGGCTGATGGTGATTTTTTGGTAATGATCTCATTGGCGGCATAAAAAAATATTTTCCAGTAGCTATTCTGTTCAAATTTCCCTTTTCTTCTTTCATTTTTATTGAATCGATTTTTAAAATTCGGGTATTTATACGCTATTTCCGCAAATTTAATCTCAATATGTTTGCCGGAAAATAGTTACAAAGACATAAAGAGAATCTTAAAAACCAACAAATCAATACAATGAAAAAGAAAACTATTATTATTTGCGTTGTAGTGCTACTGCTTGCTGCAGCTGCTATCTTATTTTATTTAAATAAGAAAGAAGTGGTTACATTAGGTACCTATACTTCTGTTGCCTCCGATAAATGCGATTGTCAGGACAGTTGGTTTCCGCACAGCCAGACACCGCCACCTAGCGAAGGAGATGGTAGCCCATTCGATGCTTCGGAGACTACAAATTGTATATTTCATCAATGGTCATGGCAGAAGTTTTTGTGGCTTACAAAACCCGAAGCAAACGGAAAGCCATTATTCTTAAATCAGCTGACCCTTATCGACAATCAAATGATTCCTGTGGCGCCGCAATTAGACGTGCCTTTGGTTTTGACTGGAATTAAGCAGGCAGGCCCCGGAGCTATTCTAAAATCCAATCCGAAATTCAATCCTGAAGAAAATGTTTCCAATACGGTGTATTATTCGATTCATGTCGACAAGACCTTACTGGAAGCCGCAATTGCTATGGAAGATTCACTAAAAACGGGAAAAATACCTTATGAGAATTTGAAAACCTTCCCAATAGGATCCTTAGAGCTCAAAGTTTCCTGGGTGAAGGCGAGTTCAATTCCTAAAGGTGAACTGGCAAATTATTTTACAACCGAAGCCGCCATCGGTAACGGTGAAACAAATCCGACATTCAAAAAAGAAACGGTTGCATTGTTGGGAATGCACGTTGTGGGCGTTGTGAAAAACCATCCGGAATTTATCTGGGCAAGTTTTGAACATAAAGACTTGGCTCCGATGTATGATTGGACTAATAGCAACATATCATCCGATAAAGAAAAATTGTTTTATGCCAAAGGCACTACTACAGGAATTAATGGCATCAGGTGGAATTCAACTGCCAAAGCGCCGATGACTGCCGATAAAGTATTTACGCTCTATGAATACGGAATACCAAGAGATTCGGGGAATACATTCATGAAAACGAGCCAGAACTACAAAAAAGGAGATTACAAAACGAAAAATGATAACTATGATGCTATCAAAAGCATTAACGAATGCGTGGCCTCTAAGTTAGACGACGTTTGGAAAAACTATTTTTATAATGGTTCGCTTTGGATCGACACTGATGGAATGACACCGGCAAAACAGGCGGAAACTATTGTGGCTTCGAATATTGCAAGCGCAGGGCCCGGAGGTTTGGCAAGAGGTTCCGTGAATATGTTTAATGTTACCATGGAAACCTATACGCAAACATTTCAAAAAGATGTACATGATATCAATTCCGGGAATCTGGTGAATTGCTTTACCTGTCATCAATCGCAATATTATGTAGATAAGAAGTCGCATTCTCCAATGTATCTAAGTCATATTTTCGAGGCTTATCTGGCGTATAAGAAAGATGAACCTAAAAACGCCTCCGCAAAAGTAAAACGTGTTAAAGAAATTGAGCAGATGAAACTGAATGATTTCAGAGAGATTGTTCTTGAAAGTAGCAAATAAAGTAAAAACAGGTATTTATGCCTGCTAAAAAACGGGTATTTCTACTCTTTTTTTTCAATCTGAAGGATGTTACTTTTGAAAGTGTAATATTACAAAAAGTGAAATCCGAAGCACTTTAAAAAAACGGAGGCGTAAACTGAAAAGCCCATGAGTAAGTAACAACTATTAAACAACAAAAATTATGTCAAATCAAACATTATCAGACAATAATACAGCATTAGTAGGTGGATGGACAGCATACCATAGCTTAACACCGGCAGACCAAAAAGTATTTGATGAAGCTATGAAAGGTTTCGTAGGAGTAAAATACACTCCGCAAACCGTTGCAACACAAGTTGTGGCAGGAACAAATTACCGTTTTAAATGTACAGCTTCAATTCCGCCTGCAATGGTAATTTGGGAAGCAATGGTGGAAATTTTCCAGCCGTTAGGAGGTCAGCCGCCATACATCACCGGAATCGTAAGAATCTAATTCGGAATATTTTGGATCCTAACCCTTTCCAAAAAGAGAAAGAAAAGGCAACTTGTTTAGAGTTGCCTTTTTTTATTTTAAAGTGTTTTTTCCGATAAGCTTGTGAGCACCTGATTCCGCTTTAAGATAAATTCCTGTAAATGTTTTTTCAGGAGCAAACGGTCAAATAGTTTTCCTAAAATCCCATATGGAGTTTCATAAGATACTATATCTGTCATGGTAGTAACGCCGTTTTCTTCTTTAAAAAAGTGCTGATGTCTAAAAGATTTGAATTTTCCTTCCAGCATTTCATCAACAAAGTAATCGTATAAGTCCATTGCGGTAATGATGCTTTTATGCGTAAAATAAATGCCAAAATGTTTCCCTCTCCACGTTACGGTTTCATGCAATGTAATGAGCCCCGAGGTGCGACCGGCTATGGCACTTTCATTGGAATTCCCTGCAGCCTTCTGATGAACGTCAATGTTTCTTGAGAAGTCGAATACTGTTTGTGCCGATGCCTTTATGCTGGTCACCAATTTGATTTTGGTCATAATAATTAGTTTTGAACCTGAAGAGCTTTTGCTTCTTTAGCCTTTCTTTTTCCTCTGAAGAAAAGATATAAATTCAGGAAAAGCATCACTCCAAGATAGATTGAAAAGCCACCGATTTTATAACTCAATTCTTCAATAAGCGTCTGATAGGTATTATCGTAAACGCTCATCTGCAATATCATAAGTGCAAACCCAAGATTTAGCAGATAAAAGCCGGTTTCGAATAATTTGTTTGTTGCGAAAGCGATTTCCTCTCTTCCGTTAAAAATGTCAAGCATGTATATTTTCCCGTTTTTGAACAGCGTTTTTGAAACATAGTAGGTTAAGAATAATGCGATTGGTAAATAAAGGGCATAACCGATAAGGATTTTTGAAGTTTCCATAATAATGATATTTAAATGTTATTTGATTAGTTTTTGAATGTAATTCGTAATTATATAAATGTTAGAATAATGCAGGACGGAAAGAATGGTAATGATAATGGCTGTTTTTGTTGCGATGATTTCGATCAGTTGCGCCGTTGAAGTAATTTCCTGCCATTGAATGAGCGTCATGGCACTGTAGCCGATATTCACAAGATAGTAAGCTGCCAGAAGAATTTTGTTTACCTGCCAGCACAGTTCAGCATGACCGGGAAGTAATTCTGCGACGAAGATGTTTCCGTTGTCATAGCATATTTTCCCCACTTTAAAAATGATGAAAGCGATGATGGAAAGGAATAGCAGATAGCCAAGGATGTTGTAATTCATGACAGTTTCGTTTTTGTTTCATAATCAATGAACTGGTTTAAAAGCCGCCAGAAATAAATCGCAATTAAATTTGGAAACAGGGTAATGAACGGAAATTGCAGAAAGTCATTCTCCAATACAGATTTGAAGAAGGTCACCACAATAATCAGGTTTATGGAAGTCAGTATCCAATAAACAGTAATCTTATTTATAAATTTTCCTGTTGGTTTTGAAAATATCTCAATAGTGAGGAATAGTGCAGATATGATTTGTATTCCGCATAAAAACAATTGCCCCATAAAACGTAAATAGCAGGTCAGATATAATAAAAAGCAAAGTATCATTGCGAATTTATTGATTGGCTTAAAATAATTCATACGACTAATTTTCGTTTATTTTCAACCGAAATCGGTGAACCGTCGGCAAGAAAAACAGAAGACGGACTTAAAGAATTCAGAAAAGCAAAATCGCTTCCGTACACTCCGTGAAAATCGATGTTGATGTTATGGTTTTTGATTACGTATTGGTTCCATTTCGGATGTTTTACCTCATATTCAAACGTGGTGTTTTCGTTGTATTTTGTATAGCCGAAATAATGCTCTGTGATAAATTCCGCTTCAGAATCCGTATCAATTGTAGTGGAAAAATCATAAGCGTTGACCTCAATGAAGTTGGTCTTCTTCTGGTTTTCCCAATGATAGGAAACAGTTCGTATTTCCGCTTCAAGTGTATTGCTGTGTTTCATGGCCAGCGTGGTATAGTTTTCATTATAAAACGTATTGGCCACAAAAGTAATGGCGCGTTTCGGAACAATTTCCTTGATGAAGACAACGCCGCGTTTCCATTCGCCCGCTTCAAAACGTCTGACATAAAAACGAAGGTTAACTTCTTCAAAATCGGTGTGCTTCGGAATTTTTATCCCCAGGACTTTAGTCTCTTTAAACATAAAGCCCACAAGACTCACATAACAGTTTCCGTTCCAGAAATCCAGTTCGGTGCCTTTAGGAATGTATTTCTCTAAATGCTTCGGTTCGATGATGTAGTTCGCCATAATCAGGTTTTTCCAATGTGCGGTTAAGAAAGTCATAGTGTTATTTTTTGTTTTAAACTTTCAGAAAAAAATGAAAGTTTAAGTTAAATTTTTTTGATGCTATTTCATAATCTTGACAA
>NZ_CAMLMK010000117.1 GCF_946481155.1 uncultured Flavobacterium sp. | reverse complement strand
AAGACAAAACCTTTGAATTCAAATTACCGGCAATGGCTGTAAAAGCGGCCGCCGCTACAATAGCCTCGATCGATACAACAGCTACAGAGTTTAAATCAGACAGCGTTAGTGTGTCTGAAGCAAAGGAAACGCCGGCATTAACTACTAAAAAACCTATCGGAAAAAAAGAAGAGAAAAAAGGGTTGTTCATGATTTTTATCCTTGCATTTTTCTCAGGCTTTGCCGCCTTATTAACACCATGTGTTTTCCCGATGATTCCAATGACGGTTAGTTTCTTTACTAAACAGAGCAAAACCAAAGCACAGGGTATAAAAAATGCGCTTATTTACGGAATTTCCATTATTTTAATCTACGTTTTATTAGGATCGTTGGTAACCGCTATATTTGGAGCTGATGCTTTAAATGCGCTTTCTACAAACGTTTGGTTCAATATTATTTTCTTTGTATTGCTTGTAGTTTTTGCGGCTTCTTTCTTAGGAGCATTTGAAATTATGCTGCCAAATTCCTGGGCGAATAAAGTTGATCGCCAGGCAGACAGAGGCGGAATTATCGGTATCTTGTTTATGGCTTTAGCTTTAGCTATTGTATCTTTCTCATGTACCGGGCCAATTGTAGGTACTTTATTGGTGGAAGCAGCTTCAAAAGGAGGTTTTGCGCCAATAGTTGGAATGCTTGGTTTTTCATTGGCATTATCATTACCGTTTATGTTATTTGCCATGTTTCCGGGCTGGCTGAATTCATTACCAAGATCTGGAGGATGGCTAAATACTGTAAAAGTAGTGTTAGGGTTTTTAGAATTGGCTCTGGCCTTTAAATTCTTATCCAATGCCGATTTGGTTTTACAATTGCATTTATTAGAAAGAGAAACCTTCTTAACAATATGGATTGCTATTTTTGGTACGTTGGCATACTATTTATTTGGAAGAATAACATTACCGCATGATAGCCCGACCCCTTACATTTCAGTAGGAAGATTATCATTAGGATTGTTGGTTCTCTCTTTTACGGTTTATATGATTCCCGGGCTTTGGGGCGCTCCTCTAAAATTAATTTCCGGGTTTCCGCCACCAATGACCTATAGTGAAAGTCCGTATGGAGTTGGGAATTCTAAAGGAGGAGGAAATTCCGAAGAACACGCATTAGCAGATGGGGCACATTTAGGTCCGCATGACATTGTCGCGTTTACCGATTACGAAAAAGGTATGGCATATGCAAAATCAGTTAATAAACCGGTGTTGTTGGATTTTACTGGGTTTGCATGTGTGAACTGTCGTAAAATGGAGGACTATGTATGGTCACAACCTGAAATTCTTTCCATTTTAAAAGAAGAAGTAGTGCTTATTTCTTTATATGTGGATGACAAGCGTGAATTGCCTGAAAATGAAAAATATACTTCAAAAGAAACCGGGAAAGAGATAAAAACCATCGGAAACAAATGGAGCGATTTCCAGATTACGAATTATAAAGCGAACGCTCAGCCCTATTATATTATTTTAGATTCAGAAACGAATAGATTATCTGAACCTGTTGGCTATACTCCAGATTCAGGAGAGTATAAGTCCTGGCTGGAAGGCGGTATTGCGAAATTCAAAAAATAGAAAAGGGAAGCCGTTTATTTTTCAAAAGTAATTATAAACTCGCTTCCTTGATTTGGAATCGAATGAACAGTGATTTTGCCATTAAGGTGTTCCGTAATTTTTTTAACGGTCGCTAATCCGATGCCTGTTCCGTAATTTCCGAACCTGTCTTTTTTATTCAGGGTGGTGAAAAATGAGAAAATGGTATCTAATTTGTCAGTTTCAATACCGTTTCCATTATCTCTTACCGAAAGAGAGAAGTGATTTTCCGATTCTTCGCAATTGATTTCTATACATACTGGTTTTTTATCATTGTATTTGATTCCGTTGCTGATGAGATTCAAAAGGATCTGCTCCAGTGCCGATTTGTTGAATTTCACTTTAACAGAACAATCCGGAATCTTAAACTGGCATTCTCCCTGCGGATCAAGCGTAGTAATTATTTCCTGTATTACGTCAGCAACCACGATTTCTTCTTTATTGGCCGCATTTATAGTGTCGCCCCTGTAATAATTAAGTAAGCCATCAACATAATTCTTTAACTGGTAGGACGAGTCAGTCAAATAGTCCAGATACTCGTTCTCGACTTCGTCGAATTTTTCAGCATTGTTTTCTTTTAACAGATTTATGAGGGAAATGATATTGTTTAAAGGCGATTTTATATCATGGGAAACGACGCGTGCAAAATGCTCTAATTCCGAGTATTTTAAATTCAGAAGCTGATTGTTTTTTGTCAAAGTAGAATTATTTTTACGCAATTCGAGTAATTTGCAAACCTGTCCGCCTAAAATTTTAAGCGATTTTAATTGCTCCTCGTTTAATTCTTTTGGTACATGATCGACTACACACAAAACGCCAAGCGCAAAACCGGTCGGATCCTTCAAAATGACACTGGCATAAAAACCGCCATTCTCGAATCCGTTTAACTGACTGAGAGCATTAAATTCTTCATCTTTTTTTAAATCCGGGATATTGACAATTTCTGAAGGTTTTGTAATCGAAAGCGAACAAAAGGAATATTCACGAGAGCTATCATACTGGTCAAACCCTACTTTCGATTTGACCCAAGCCCTGTCTTCATCAATCAGTGTAATTGCTGCGATGGCTGAACTGCATATTTTTGAAGCTAAAAAGGTAATATCATCATACTCGATTTCAGGGTCTGTGTCTAATATTTCGTAACTTTTTAAAACTTCCAGCCTCTTTTTTTCTTCTATGGGAAGCGTTTTATTCATTACACTTTTATTTATACCGGAATAGCAATATAAATTTATGAAGATTAATGAAATTATTTGTTGAATATGGAAGATATTTACGTTATAATATATTGATTTTCAGTTTGTTAAATATTCATCAAAAAAAACCGCTCATTGAGCGGCTTTTTAAACTATTTAAGGATATGCTGACTTAATATCTGATATACCTCGTTGATGTTATTGTCTTTTCCGAATTGCTTCTTGATTGGCGCCGCTTCTCCGGTTACCCAAATTTTTAATTCGGCATCCAGGTCCAACAACCCTGCGCTTTCTTTTGAGAATTTCTTGATGCTGGTATATGGAATTGACTGATAATCTACTTTCGATCCTGTTAATCCCTGTTTGTCCACTAAAATCAATCGTTTGTTGGTGAAAACAAACATATCGCGTACCAATTTAAATGCTTTTTCAATTTGCTCCCCATTGATTAAGATCGGCTGAAATTCCTGTGAAATTTTCTCAACGCTTACTTCCGAAGCGTTGCCCATAATCGCGTTGAATAATCCCATAATTTATGATGTGTTTATATTTTCGATAAATTTAGGAAAAAAACACATGCCAAAACAGTGGGTCTTTAATTGCTTCAAAAATCAATATTCGGGATAGTAATCTTAACATTTGCTGAGAAAAAACCACAACAGGTAAATCTTACAAAAATTATCTTTGCACTAGTTTTAAAGGCCTTTAAACTATAATAGAAATTTAATAATTAACAAGTAGACCATTTAGAAAATGGATTTACACATTTTTAAAAACAATGAAAAATACGTTTAAAGGTATTGCATTAGTTGCAATAGTATCATTGCTGTTATTTGCTTGCAGTAACGACAATGATGTGCAGACTGAAAATGCTTCACAAATTAAAAACACTTCACTGACCAGCAGAGAATCCGGAGAAGTTTATGAAGATTTTAAAGACTTGATGGGTGAGCTTTACGATGATTCTCAAGTTGTAGAAGAAACTGTTTCGTATAAACAAGATTCAGATACTTATTTGCTTTCAGAAGTAACTCTTGATGGAACTTTGAAAGGATACTTTCTTGAAGATACAAAAACTAATGAAGTAGTTTATTTCTCTGAAGACAAAACAAACAAGACTTTAGATTACTATACATCAAATGGTGGCATTATATCTAAAGTTGTTTATGACTTAACAAAAGATCCAAATTACGCCATTGACGGTTTTACTCCTGAAACACCTAATGTACTGGGAAGAAGAAGATTTTTTGGAAGCAGTGAAACAGCTGGGGAAATTTATCAGATAGGAGGTCAGTGCTACCAAAATCAAACCCAACATTTCTATGTATTATGGGTAGAGGTATATTCAAACACTGAAATTGTAGGAGTTAGATGCCCATAAATTAATGCTTAGTGCTTCCTGATTTTTATCAGGAAGCATTATTTGTATTTTCGCATAATTAAATAGCTGAAATGAAAAACTTGTACATAATTCTATCGATTATAATAAGTACCTGTATCTATTCTCAATCCAGGAAATTCATAATTATTGATAAGGAATACAACAAACCGATTCCATATGCAACGGTCAGTTTTGGTTCGGGTAAAGGCACTTATAGTAATGAGAAGGGATTTTTCGAGATTGAATATAATATTAATGAAGTTCAGATTAGTTGTATTGCCTATGAAACTACCGGTTTTAAACTATCTGAAGTTAAGGATACTATAAAATTAAGCCCGAAATCAAATAATTTAGCCGAATTAATTATTGATGCCAAAAAGCGAAAAATAATTGAATCAGGAAATTTTAAAAACAAGTCAAGACAAGGTATGGTTTTCTTGTCAAAATCTGAATATATTGTTTTCCTCCAGCCAAAAGGAAATGAAAAGGATGGCTTAATAAAATCAGTATGTTTTCCACTTAAATTACAAAGAAGTGAAAGTACAATCGGGGAAGAAGAAATAAAGGAATGTGTGTTTAAGTTAAATGTATATGATTCTCAAAAGAATAGCGTAAGTAGTCAGGTTATTGAAATTCCAAAAAAGGAGATTGATGAAAAATATAATTTTATTAACCTGGATAATCCTTTGGTTTTTGCTCAGGAAGGACTTTATTTCGGTATCGAATTTATAGGCTGGAAAGACTACAGTGATGAACTTTTGCTTAACGATGAAGAACATATTTTTCCTTATCTGATGAAGTTCACCGAAACCCAAGCTTATAATACCTATTTCAGAAATCCGTTTGATAACAATCAGTGGCATCTAATCAGAAATAATGACCCTATTTTTCATATACAAATGGAGAAAAACTTTCCGTTTGGAATGGCTTTTGGATTAAAATTATCACTTGAATAAAGAAATTTAAGACGCTGGCTTATAATTTTTGCATAGGAAATTTTATTTTTATAAGTAAAATACTACTTTTGATAAAATTTTACACGCCATGTTAGTTAAAGTATTTGGAAGCGCCGTATTCGGAGTAGACGCCACGACCATTACCGTAGAGGTAAACATTGATAAAGGAGTAGGGTACCATCTGGTAGGACTGCCCGACAATGCCATAAAAGAAAGCAGTTACCGAATTGCTGCAGCCTTAAAAAACAACGGTTATCAACTTCCGGTAAAAAAGATAACCATCAATATGGCGCCCGCCGATTTGAGGAAGGAAGGTTCCGCTTATGATTTAACCATTGCCGTAGGAATTTTGGCAGCCACCGGACAAATCAAAACCGAAGAAGTTGCCAAGTATATTATTATGGGAGAACTTTCCCTTGACGGAGGCTTACAACCCATAAAAGGTGCCTTATCCATCGCCATCAAAGCCAAAGAAGAGGGTTATAAGGGTTTTTTCCTTCCAAAAGAAAATGTAAAAGAAGCCGCAATTGTTGCAGGATTAGATGTCTACGGAGTGGAAAACGTCTTGGAAGTCATTGATTTCTTTGAAGGAAAAGGAACGTTGCAACCCACAGTGATAAATACCCGCGAAGAGTTTTACAAAACACTAGATTATCCCGAATTCGACTTTGCGGAGGTACGCGGACAGGAATCTATAAAACGCTGTATGGAAATTGCCGCGGCTGGCGGCCATAATCTAATACTTATCGGACCGCCGGGAGCAGGAAAGACGATGTTGGCCAAGCGTTTACCAAGCATCCTGCCGCCAATGACATTGAAAGAAGCATTAGAAACTACCAAAATCCACAGCGTCGCCGGAAAAGTAAAAGAAACCGGATTGATGAACCAGAGGCCGTTCCGGAGTCCGCATCACAATGCTTCGTCTGCAGCGCTTGTTGGAGGAGGAAGTGTTAAAAACAAGAGACGATGAGAAAATACATAAGTGAATGAGAAAAAATATTCAAAATAGCGATTTATGTCAGATATTCAAAATAAGGATTGCAATATTTTAAATCATAAGAAAGTACATTTTATCGATGATATGATTTATAAAGGCAATCGTAACTTAGAAGTTCAAGTTTATTATCAAAGTATAGTTGAACCTGAACGGATATTCAAAGAAAATCATAATATCAATTTATTATTAACGAAGGTGATAGGAACCGTCGTTGATGATAAAAATAAAATTATCAAACCCGCTTATGAAAGCGTTAGAACTCCCAAAATATTATCTATAGCAGAAAATGATTTAAAATCTAAATCGGATAAAATATATAAGCTTTTGGGTTATAATAAATCTTCAGATATTACCACTATTGATAAAGATAATTTTATTGCAAATAATATAAATCCAAAATTTATATATTCTAATGCTCACAAAATAGCTTCCCATGATTCTTTGATGGATTACTTTTTGGTTCCTTCCCATGAGGTATTTAGATATTTTTTTCTTAAAGGATCCCGATTGAGTAAAGCATTATTTTTTGATTTTTTATCAATTGATGAAAAAAATGAAAGAACTAATAATAACCTTTTTTTTAATGCTACTCGGAATGATTCTATCAAGACTAATGAGAAAGGAGAAAGAGTTGCTTTATTAGCAATAAAAAAGGGATTATCTGAGAGTGAAATAGAATGTATATTCAGGATTGCATTTATTAAAAATGCATTTGATTGTATTGAAGAATTTAAAGACTGCCTTTTAAGTAATAATAATATTTCAGGTTATTACAGACCAATAAAAACTATTTTTCCACAAGATCATCCCTTTAAAATGATGGTTTCAGGGAATGTCTTTAAAATAAACGGAAAAAAATATTTTCTCGTAAACGAAATCCTCGATACATTAGAAACTTTTCCATATGACAAAATTAAATATGCGCCTTTTGGAGATCATAGAAAAAATAATACTTCCAATTCAAATTCAACAGGAGGGGTTGAAAATACACGAAGAAACACTAAACCAAATTCTAATTCTCACGTATCTTCAAATGAAGCAGGAACTAAAGATGGAAAAGCCTTAGTTGAAGAATTATATCAAAAACATTTCTCTTTTGAGGACAAACCACAAATTCAAATAGAGAAATTAAAAAAAGACGATGAAGAAGTAAAATACATTGGAATTCCTACTGAATATATAGATAGATATGAATTAACTTTAAACGAAGAAACTAATCCTGAAAGTGAGTTTGGTAGAATTGACAATTACATGCAGTCTATTCAGAATGCAAATCCTATTCAAGATACAAATAAAGAAGAAGCTGATAGAAGGAGACAGGTTTTCTTAGATGCGTTAACTAATATAAAGGGGTATGAAATTCAGTATTTTAATACAGAAATATTCCCTAGTGGGTTTACTGAAGAACAAAAAGTAAATAAACTCAAAAATGAGAAAGATAGTTGTAATACAATTTTGTGTAAAATTTATTCAAAAACTAATAATCGATATTATTATATTACCCGTGCTGATAATAGTGATTTAGATAGTTCTAGATATGCAATCTTTAATAATCCTATATTTTCTGAAATTGATATAAAGAAAATTTACATTCTGTATCAAAAATTGTTTAGCAGAATAGGCATTAGTTTTAAAAAAAATAAATTGGATGAATATAAAAATATCCTTGATATTAAAAGTTATCAGGCATTTAATCAGGCTGATAAGAAAATTGAAGATTTAAGATATAGCATTTTAAACGCGCTTAATAAAAGAGAAA